>CAYUWO010000017.1:0-5206 GCA_964448535.1 uncultured Gammaproteobacteria bacterium
ATATAACATGGGATGTTTTATACAGATATTTAAAATTTTTAGGATACGGCGTAACCTATGCAAGAAACGTTACCGATATAGATGATAAAATCCTTAAAAAGGCAGACAATCAAGGGGTTAAGCCTGAAGTTATCGCAAGGGAATTTTATAATTCATACTCTGAATCAATGAAAAATTTAAACGTTTTGAAACCGGATATTGAACCTTTTGCGACAAAAACTTTATCCGAGATGATAGCAATGGTAAAAGAGCTTATCGAAAAAGGCTTTGCTTACAGAGCGGGAGATGACGTTTATTTTGAAGTTTCAAAATTTAAAGATTACGGCAAACTTTCAAAACAGCCCATAAGCGACCTGATGGCAGGGGCGAGAGTTGAAGCGGACGATAAAAAGCGTTCCCCTCTTGATTTTGCGCTTTGGAAAAAAGATGAAATACACGGGATAAATTGCCCTTGGAATAAAGGGCGCCCCGGGTGGCACATAGAGTGTTCCGCAATGATTAGAAAACATTTAGGAAAAACAATAGATATCCATGCAGGCGGAGCGGATTTACAGTTTCCCCACCATGAAAATGAAATTGCGCAATCAGAATGCGCCAACGGTCAAAAATTTGTCAACTATTGGCTTCATAACGGCTTTGTTACAATAAACAAAGAAAAAATGTCAAAATCTTTAAACAATTTTTTAACAATTGACGATCTTTTAAAAACACATAATTTAAACACAATAAGATTTTTTATCTTAACAAACCATTACAGAATGCCTGTTGAATTTAACGATGAGGCTCTTAATTCCGCAAAAGCGGGAGCCGTAAGGCTTATTAATTCCATATCCGGGGTTCAAAATACGAAAACATTTGATGATGAATCCATAAATAACTTTAAAGACGCAATGGACGATGATTTGAACACCTCAAAAGCGCTTGCGGTTTTATTTTCGCTTGTTGAAAAATTTAAAAAAACAAAAGATATTAAATATGCAAACACGATAAAACTTTTGGGCGAGTTCTTGGGATTTGATTTTTCTCATTATAAAATAGAAACTACAAAAGAAGAACTCGTAAAAATAACGCTTCCTCTATATGAAATCTTTGGGGTTGATAAAAGCTTAAAGCCGTCTGCTTTATTGGATGAAATTTTATCCCAAAGGCAAATTGCAAGAAAAAATAAAGACTGGGCAAGGTCTGATTTTATTCGGGATGAGCTTTTAAAGGTCGGAATTATAATTAAAGATTCTAAGGAATCGTCAAGCTGGGAAATAAAGTAATGACGGGGGTATTATACGTTGTTTCAACCCCGATTGGCAATTTATCAGACATAACATTAAGAGCCTTAGAAACCCTAAAAAGCGTTTCTTTAATTGCGGCGGAGGACACAAGAACGACAGGCGTTTTGCTTGAAAAATACGGAATTAAAACCCAAGTTACAAGCTATCATAAATTTTCGGAACGCAAAAAAACACCCCTTTTAATTGAAAAGCTAAAAACGGGAAATGACGTCGCACTTGTATCAGACGCAGGCACCCCTTTAATTTCCGACCCCGGGAACATTATCGTCAGCGAGGCTGTTAAAAACGGGATAAAAGTTGTTCCCGTCGGCGGCATAAGCGCACTCACCGCCTTTTTGTCCTCGACACAAAGAAAAGATGAGGACTTTAAATTTATAGGGTTCTTACCTAAGACAAAAAACAAAATAGAGAACATAATTTTAAAAAATTTGGGTGAAAATCTCGTTTTTTATGAAAGCCCGAACAGATTAAAAGAAACTCTTGAAATAATTTCTTCCGTTAAAGAGGGGCTTTTTTTCTCAATCGGACGGGAGCTTACCAAAAAATTTGAAGAAATTAAAACAGATACCGTTGAAAACATAATATTATACTACAGTTCTCATCCGCTAAAGGGCGAAATTGTCTGTATGCTCCACAAAAGCGATGAAGGTGAAATTATAAACACAAATATCAAAAAGAAAATCGAATCGCTTTGTAATGCCGGCTTTAGCCTGAAAGATGCGACAAAAATCCTTGAGATAACGGATAATATCAGCAAAAATAAGGTTAAAAAGTGGATTTTATAAAGTTTCTTTTCTTTTGTGCTCCATATAAAGTTTAACAATCGCCCCTTTGATTTTTTCGGTAAAATCGCGGTTTGATGATTTATCGTAATAAATAGGGTCTGCAACATAGATATCCGAAATAAAAGGCACTAAAAAAGAATCTATTTTAGGTAATATTTTATCGGGTCCGTTAATATACAGGGGAATAATCGGAACATTAGGGTTTGACTTTGCAATTCTTGCAATTCCCGATTTAAATTCGCCGATATTGTTGTCCTCGCCCCTTGTTCCTTCAGGATATATAATTATTGTTTCGTTATTTGAAAGTGCGGTTTTAATTTCGTCAAACAGTCTGTTTTTATTTTCTCTTGTAACTGTTCTCTCTATAGGGATTATTCCTATGAGAGTTTTAACAAGAAAAGAAAAAAATCTGTTTTTGCAAAAGTAATCTTGCGCCGCAACAGGACGGATTTTTAAGATGTCAGACATTGAAAATAAGCTCATAATTATTAATGTATCTATATGGCTGTTATGGTTAGAAACGATAATTTTTGCCCCTTTTATTTGATGTAGTTTTTCCATTGTGCGCACGTTTACCCCTAAAACCCAAAAAATAAACGGTTTAACAACAATAAGAAAAAACAGGTATTTTGGAATTTTTTTCAACATAAATTAATGCAATAATCCGAAATTGTTATGAAATGAAATATAGTGAAAAAACAGAGGCACCGTAAATATCATGCTGTCTAACCTGTCTAATATACCGCCGTGCCCCGGTAAAAAAGAACCCGTGTCTTTTACTCCGATATCCCTTTTTATTGCAGACATTGTAATATCTCCAAAAAAGCCGGCTAATGCAATAACAACCCCGACCATAAACGCCTGATAAACGGAAAAGGGGGTTAACAGCTTTGCAATAAGTGCGCTTACCGTTGCTGTTGAAATTATACCCCCTATAAACCCCTCTACCGTTTTGTTGGGGCTTACTTTAGGCATAATTTTACAGCTTCCGAAAGTTCTCCCGAAAAAGTATTGGAAAAAATCGTTTGCAACGGTCATAATAAGAATAAAAAGAAGAAAGCCGAGCGCTCCGCCGTTGGGGTTTACTTCATCAGGGATTGCAAAATAAACCGCAAAATATCCGATTGCATAAACGCATGTCATAAGCGCCCAGTGTATAGTTCCGCATGATTTTAAAAAACCGTTGGTATCCCCTATCAGAACCATTCTCAATGGGATTAAAATAAAAAGGTATAAGGGAATAAAAAGGTAAAAAATTGTAATTTGAGAAATATAGATAAAATAAAACTGTAAAGGAATTGAAAGATAAGCCCAAAAAAGAACCCTTCTGTCAGAGCGTCTGGTAGGAATCATCGAGAAAAACTCTTTGAGGGCAAGATAACTTATAAGCATTATAAAGCATATTGCAACAAGCTTATTCAACATAAAAGCAAATGTAAAAAGAATTATAATTACCCAAAAAGATTTAAGGCGGGTTTTAAAATTTCTTGTATCTTTTTTTAAAAAGCCCAAAATGTACGCCGAGGCTGTTAACAAAATCATAACGGCATAAAATATGATACTGCATAGCTTTAAGTTAGATGTCAGATGTATGGTGTGCATATTTTTCCTTATTTTTGAACTAAATACACGGGATACCTGTTTTGTGCGTCCGACAAAATCTTTAAAGTTTTAAACCCGATTTCCTTTAAAACGGAATCTACGGTTTTTGAATCCCAAACAATCATTTTTAGCTGATTGTTGTTAAAATCTTTAAAAATTTCATTAACAAGAGTTATGTCAAAATGCCCCGTTTGAAGAGAAAAAACAAAAAGCCCGCCTGTAGAAAGCGATTCATAAACAAGCCCCATTGATTTTTTTAAAATTTCAACATCATCAAACCAATCATAAAAACCTGAGGCTACAAAAATATCAGGTCTTTTTTCAAATTTAAAGTCCTCTTTTTTGAGAGCGTCTTTAACGGCGATATCAACCTTAACTTTAGCTTGTTCGGCTTTTTCTTTTGCATCTTCCAGCCAGCGGGGGTCTATATCTCTTAATTGTGCCGAAACATTTTTGCCCCTAAAATGTTCAAGCACCTCGATAATATATCTTGCAGGCCCTGAAGCTATATCGCATATAATTGCTTCATCTTTCTTTTCTAAAACCAAATTAACGGCTTCAATCGTGCAGGATGTAAGATTCTTTTTTCTTTCTCTGACATCCTGCCAGCCCCTGTGGCTAAGATAAATTTTATCAAGAAATTTACCTATCAAAAACTTGCCCGAGGGCTCGTTTTTATAAATATAATCAAGCATTTTGCCTGATGTAAAACCCTCTTTTGAGGCAAGGCTTATCCCGCCGCTTAACTGTCCCAAAGTGTTAACAAGAGTTTTTAAAAGCTTTATGGAAATATTTTTTATAATATTTTTCATTTAAATGCCTTTCCGTAAGCTTTTAAAGCAAACAGATATGCATCAAGCAAATCCGAATCGTCAGGGTGCCCTTTATATGTTTTTGCATTAATGTGGTAGCCCTTTATGTTTGCGGTCATTACGGGATTTTTTCTAAGTTTTGAAATAAAAAAACGTCTTAATCTTATGTCCGTAAAATTTCTCACAACCGGCATGCCCGATGTTGATAAAATTGCATATTTTTTAACCGATACGGTTTTTTCAAAGAGCTTATGAAAGGCTTGCGTTGTTATTCTGCCTCCTAAATGAGGAGCTGCAAAAATAACTAAATCATAAAAAGAAAGGTCTATATCAGGATTATCTTTCAGATTGATTGCAATTGTGCTAAGTGCGCTTGCCGCTTCTTTTGCGGCAAGTTCCGTGTTGCCCGTCAGGGAATCATAAATGACGGCAACTTTTTTATCAATCTCCCGATATTTTATCCAATCGAGTTTGGCACACTCTTTTAATTGTGCTTTCACCCTGTTATAAACGGTAATCTGCCCCAATACTACAAAAAGCACCATAAGCCATTCAAAATAGCTTAAATTGGCAAAGTATCCGATTTTTTCTTCAAGCGCAAAATATTCAAGAAGAGAAAAAATCATAACAAATATAAGCCGCTCAACTTTTCCTAAAGGCCCGTGGTGCTGCCAATTTGCACCTATTGCCTTTGAGAGCATTCCGCTGTAACTTACAAGGA
>CAYUWO010000017.1:5216-21396 GCA_964448535.1 uncultured Gammaproteobacteria bacterium
CGCCATCCCCAAAACCCCAAGCAAATTTGAACACATAGGGTATAAGGTTATCCCGATTAATATAAAAATGTCGGAATATCTGTCCGGAAGCGCATTAACAATTTCTCCCTTAAGGCGCAAATTTCCCCTTTCAATTGCAATAACCCCGTCAAGCGTATTGAGAGTCATTCTAAAAAGAGTTAAAACAACAGAAACTATAAGGAGCCAAGGTTTTTGCGCGGCAAAAACATAACAAAAAGCAGTAATCAAAGCAGCAAAAGTTGCAAGATATCCCAAAAAATCAGGATCTATAAATTTTATCTTTTTTGCAAGAGGGAGCAAAATCTTTCTATATGGATATTTTAGTAAGTATAAAGCCATTTCTGATATTCCGACAGTTTAATATTATTAATTTATATTACTTTTTTTGAACATGTTCAATAGTATATTTAAATAAGTTTACTTAATTTAATTTAAATATACAAAAACCTTTAATTTAGCGCAAAAATTTAAATAACTTTTAGGCTATAAAAAAACAAAAAATAATATTCAGGGGGTTTATATAACCAAAAGGAAAATTAATGAACACAATTAACTTTCAACCAACGGGGGTATATCCCCAAATAGCTAAAAAGCCCGATATGCTCTGTCAGGCTCCCGCTTCTTGTGCGGGTTCCGCTTCGTTTGATACTGTTGAAATGTCAAAACCCGAAAAAGACACTAAAAGGCGCAAGCTGCTTGGCATAGGGGGTGCTCTCGCCTTAGCGGGCACAGCTGTGTTTGCTTATAAAAAAAATATCGGGGATTTTAAAACTTTTGTTCAAAAGGCGCGCGGTTTTATACAAAAAAACTTCTACAATTATTGATTTTTCCCCGTCAAATTGATAATATCTTTATATGACCGTAATTAAGAATCTGGCTTTTGTAAATAAAAAAAAGTTAAAAGATTTAGCTTCTTTTAGCGAATCAAACCTTAATTTTTCGGCGTTTTCTCCTTTTCCGATTGATTTTATACATCATTTTTTACCGCTTAAGTTTAAAATCTTAAGCGAATCTTTTGTTGCGCTCGAAGATGATAAAATAATGGGGCTTTTAACCGTAAACAAAACCGGCGGAAAAAAAGTTAAAATTACACGACTCCTTCTTGATGAAGGCTCGGTTTCTGTCGGCAAAATGCTTGTTAATTGCGTCATAAACGTATATTTTTCAAAGGGGGCGGAAAACTTTTATGTTGTTGCGGATGAAACAAATAAAAGCATGATAGATATGTTTTGCAAAGGGTGCGGGTTTAAAGATTTCGGATACGAACTGTCTTATAAAATCTCAAAAGACGAAATTCAATTAAGCCGTAGTGAAATTAATTTTGAACATATAAGAAAAATGACGGGTAATGACATTAAAGAAGCTAAAGAGCTTTCTGACAGCGCCGTTTATTCCTGTCAAAGAAGCTTGTTTTGCAAAACAACGGAAGATTTCAAAAACCCTTTTTTAAAAAGAGAACAGTATGTGCTTGTGTCTAAAAATAAAATTTTTGGTTATTTTTCAATTATAAAGCTAAACAGAGATGATTATATTTTAGATTTTGTAATAACCCCCGCCTATGAAGGATATTTAACGGATATTATCGAGTTTGCAGAAGCCGGACTGATTAACGGTTCGAGCTTTAAAAACCTCTATATAAAACTAAAGAGCTGTTATATTAATTTTAAGGGGTTAAAAGAAATTCTTGATATGGAATATAAAATAAATTCCACAAACAAAGTTTTAGTCAAGGATTTCCTCGTGTCTAAGAAGCGGGAATTTAACCTCGAGCAAATGATATTCAACGACATAACCCCCGCTTATTAAAATTTGTTAAATTTGGCGCGGCTTGGACTTTAAAAGATATAATTCGGAATCTTCTTCCTCGTTTTTGTTTTCGTCCATAACCGCATACCCTATTGCGTCGGTCATAAAAATGCTGTCTTTTTGAATCAGGTCAAATCTAATTTTAAAAGGAAGCGTAACTACAGCCTTTCCGTAATATTCCATGCCGGCTATTTTAACGAGGGTTTCAAAAGATTTATCGGATGATATTTTGTCTGTTTGCGCATCCATTGCAAGTAAAAACGTTGTGTTTGCGGCAACTTGATAGTTTTGAACCTTTACAACTTTTATTGCGTCAAGTATATATTCAATTATCTCGTCAAAATTTTTAACCCAATTCCCTCTGATAAATATCGAGGCGCCGTATTTTTCAACATTTAAATCGGGAACCCTCTGTTTAATTAAGCTTATCGTGTTATTATAACTTTTCTCAATAAGCGCAGAAAGCGGAACCCCGTTGCTTGCGGCAACTACTTCATTTGCAAAATTGATTTTATATGCAAGATAAATTGAGAAAAATCTATATTTAAGGAGATTTTCGATATGCGCTCTTTCAAGTTCTTTATTCACCTGTTTTTCAAGCATTTGCTTTTTAACAAGTTCTTTTATATCGTACCTTCTGTCTAATTCAACCACAAGGTCTTCTATTCTTCCCAAAATAAAAGATAGGCAGGCAAGAATAATCCCCATTATAAAGTATGCCATTTCTATAACGGCATTATTGAACGTCTGTTCGGTTGAAAACATTGATTTAATAGGAATGACAAAAAAGTCGAAAAACGGACGCATAAAACCCGTAAGGGGCAGATTAAAAAACCTGTAAAACCAAAAAATTAAATAAAGCGAAGCAAGGCAGATACAAGCTACCTTTAAAAAGCTGACAAATTCAAAAAGATTTCTGTAAAATTCTTTCATAATTCCGTATTATCTATTAACCTCACATGATTTATCGGAGTTTTTGCCGCAATAAGCATTAAAGCGTTATTTGCCGCCTCTTTTACGGGGCAAAAATCCTCTTGGGACACAATTTCGACATATTCAGCGTCGAGCTTTTTTAAATAAGAAAGCGCCGTATCTATAAGAACAGATGAGTCTTTTACGCCATTCTCCTTTAATTCTTTTGCCTTAAAAAGCGCCTTAGAGATATTTACCGCAAGCGCTCTTTCGGAATCGTCGAGATAAGAATTCCTGCTTGATATTGCAAGTCCGTCATTTTCTCTTACAATCGGACATTCAATAATTTTAACATCAAAGTTAAGCTCTTCAACCATTTTTTTAACGATAAAAAGCTGTTGTGCATCTTTTTTTCCAAAATATGCCTTGTTTGGTTTTACTATATTGAAAAGCTTTGCAACGATTGTGCAAACCCCGTCGAAATGCCCCGGACGAGATTTGCCGCAAAGTCTGTCCACATATTTATAGGGAGGACAGACAAGAGTTGTTTCTTTTTCTTCAAAATAAATTTTTGTATACATTTCATCTGCCGCAGGCGCAAACACAACATCCGCACCTGCTTGTTTACAAAGCGCAGCGTCCGATTCAAGCGTGCGCGGATATTTATCGTAATCTTCATTCGGGGCGAACTGAGAAGGGTTGACAAAAACCGACACCACGACAAATTCATTTTCTTTTGCCGCACGCTCAATAAGGCTCTTGTGCCCGTTATGAAGAGCACCCATGGTAGGAACAAGCCCTATATTCTTCTTATTTTTTATTAAGGATGTCAAATCCTTGATTTTGTGTATAATTTTTAAATCTTTCATATTCATCTTCTTTTAAGTGGAAACTCTCATTGTCGTTTGGAAAACTTCCTGTTTTTACGTCTTTTGTGTAGTTTCTGACGGCATTAAAAAGCATTTCTTTATAATTTGCGTATTTTCTTATAAACTTCGGGCTAAACCCATCGAACTTACCTATTATATCATCAATAACAATAATTTGCCCGTCGGTATATTTTCCCGCCCCAATTCCTATGGTCGGGATATTGAGATTTTCGGTTATATATTTTGCGCAAACATCGGGAACCATTTCCAAAACAATTGAAAAAGCGCCCGCCCCCTGTATTTTTCTGGCGTCGTCCAAAATTTTTATTGTGTTTTCAATGTTTTTTGCCTGAATGAAATTCCCGCCGATAATGTTAATATACTGGGGGGTAAAACCCAAATGCCCCATAACCGGAATTCCGGATTCCGTTAAATGTTTAATAACGGAAACTATATAGTCGCCTCCGCCTTCAATTTTAACTGCGCCCGCCCCCTCTTGAATCAAAGAGCCGGCGTTTTTGACCGCTTCAAAGACACCCGTATGGCAGCTTAAAAAAGGCATATCGGCAACCACAAGCGCATTCTTCGCTCCGTTTGCAACCGCACGGGTAAAAATTTTCATCTCATCTAATGAAATTTTTGTGGTCGAATCGTAACCCAAAACTACCTGTGCTGCGGAATCACCGACAAGAATAAGGTCGGCGCCGGCATTATCGGCATATTTTGCCGTTGAAAAATCATAAGACGTTGTGGCGGCTATTTTTTCATTCTCAAATTTCATATTTTGGATTTTTTTTGGAGTAATCAATTTATTTGCCCTCCTTATAGTTTTTTATCCCTCTTTTTCTGTACCAGAAATAAATCGCTTTTGCAAGCTTTTGAGGGCTATGGCGGACAAAACCTTCTTTGTTGTCCTGTATAAGCTTTGCTCTTACAATTTCAACCCCGAGCGCCTTAATTGCGCTTGTATCCTCTTCAACCGGAAGCGAATCTTTTTCTTCATATTTTTTGGCAAGATTAGAAGGAAGAGTGTCATTTATGAGTACTGCGTCAAAAAGCTTTTTGTCAGCGCCCGATTTAACCGCATGGCAAAACAGCGCCTTGATATGGTCAGAAACAGAATAATTTCCGGTTTCTCCGGGCTGGGTCATGATGTTACATACGTATATTTTTGCCGCCTTTGATTCCGCAACCGCCTGCGCAACCCCCTCGACAAGGAGGTTTGGAATAATTGATGTGTAAAGGCTCCCCGGACCTAAAATGATTAAATCCGCATTTGATATCGAATCCAAAACATCTTTTGCGGGCTTGCAATTAACGGGCTCGGAAGATAAATCAACAATTCTTTTATTTGCCTCAGGGATATTACTTTCCCCTTTTACAACGGAGCCGTCCTCCATTTTGGCGACAAGCCTCATGTCGTCAACCGTTGCGGGAAGAACTCTTCCCCTGATTAACAAAACTTTTGAAGATTCTTTTATCGCAGAAACTATATCTCCGCAAATTGAAGTCATTGCGGTGATAAAAAGATTCCCGAAGCTGTGTCCTTCAAGCCCTTCGCCCGTTTTAAACCGATATTGAAAAAGTTTTGTTACAATGTCATCGTCATCGGCAAGCGCCGCTATACAGTTTCTCAAATCTCCGGGGGGTAAAATCCCCATTTCTTCGCGCAGCCTGCCGGATGAACCTCCGTCATCCCCCACGGTAACAATTGCCGTTATATTGTTGGTTAATTTTTTAACTCCGCGAAGCAGAGTGGATAAGCCGGTTCCCCCGCCTATCGCTACAATTTTAGGACCATGGTTTAATTTCATTCTTCTATACAAAGCTTCCCCCATGGCTTTTCTGCTTCTTTGTCCTTTAATATCAAGCATTGAAAAGTTAGTTTCCTGCCATGCCTTAACAAAAATTACGGCGCCGATAAAGATAAAAACAATCCCCGCAAATTCAGGCTGAATCGTATGGAACATTTTTCTTGCGTACTTTACAAAAAAGTAAACGGGCGCAAGCTTGAAAATCAACGTAAGCCCGATTGCGGCAACAACCGAGCCTAAAATAATAAGAGCAAACCATCTTTTTAATTTCAATCCGGGAACAAGCCATAATGTGCCTGTCGGCATTTTAACCCTTGTTTTAAAAATTCTCATGGCTACACCTGCCCTGAAACCCTGTTATAATTGACGGGGGAGGGCTTTATGACCTCATACGCCCTTTTTGCATTCTCAAGAGTTTTAAAATGGACAGTTTCGGGCTTGTTTTCCATTTCTCTCAACTGTCTGACAGACATGGAATCGTCAAATAAAACTTCATAGGCGCAATTTATTTTAATTTCATCTTCAAGGTACAGTTTCATTTCGTAATTTGCTATATAAAGATTAAGCCACGGGTTAATCTTTTTTATAGCAAGAGCAACCGCTTTCGCAAATTCCCTGTCGCATGACAACTTGTTGTTCATAGCACCATGGCATCTTACATGCTCGATTTCAAGCCCCATTGTTTTTGCAAATGCGCTGATTGCTCCCGTTTGATATAAAACAAGGGCTTCGACTTCTTCTAAATCAAGCTCCATTGTCCTCTTTCCGAAACCTGAAATATCGGGGTACCCGATGTGTGCGCCAAGGGCTGTATTATTTTCTTTAACAAAACAAAGAGCGTTTTTTATACTCATTGCGTCGCCCGCATGAAAACCCGCCGAGATGTTAACCGAGCTCATATACTTTGCTATTTCTCCGGCTTCCCGATTTTTATAAACGCCAAATTCTTGGGCTAAATCCGAATTAAAATCAAACACGTTTTATTATCCTTAACTGTGGTTATAAAGTAATTATACAATTAAAAAAAAAGGTGTGAAGTATTTTTTAAGAACCTGCAAGAACAATAGTAAAATCTTTTGCCGCTTTATTAATTCCTATTATATCGTAAACGGTTTGTTTGTTTTTCAACTCGGGAATTTCGTTTTTTAGAGAGGTGATTGTGTCCGAAGATAAATCAAAATTGTGAATAGCGATATGGTCATGTCCTAAATATTTTGCCTGCCTTAAAGAAACGCTTACTCCCTTTTCCTCAAGCGCCGCTTTCAGATTGTCTGCTGTTTCTTTGTTGTCCGGAGTATACAAAATCCCCGCTTCAACTTGTCTGCCCGTTTCTTTCGGCTTATCTCCGTAAACAAGAGTATTAACAATATCCTGCACCCCCTTAGGGTCTAAAATCCAGTAAGATATGAACCCTCTTCGAGATGGCTCTCCGGGCAAAGTTGCAACCCTAATTGCGCTCATATCAACGGATTTAATTAATGCGGCATATTGAGCCAATTCATAAAAAGAAAAGTCTGTTTGAATATATTTTGAAACGGATTTAATGGCGTCGGGAATTTTAATAACAACGGAAGGCTCTTTCATTTTATTTGCAAGAGCGTTTAAGAACCACTGCTGACGGCGGATTCTTCCTATATCCCCGAGCCCGTCTTTTCTGTATCTCATAAAACCTTCGGCTTCTTTTCCGTTTAAATGCCTCATGCCTTTTGTAAGCCCGATATGCAAGCCCGCAGAGTAATCATCGTAGTGCATATCTTTTTCCACATACACATCCACCCCGCCGATTTTATCTATGAAATTAATTAGAGCAAGGTTTGAAACAACTATATAATGGTCGATTCTGACCCCGAGAGTTTCTTCTATCGTTTTAACGGAAGCGTCAATTCCGCCGAATGCAAAGGCATGGTTAATTTTATCCGGATTTGAACGGGAGTGGATATACACTTTTGAATCTCTCGGAATGGAAATCACGTTAACATTTTTTGCATGCGGGGAAAGGCTGATTAAATATATGGCGTCAGACCTTGTATTTTCAAAGGGTTTATCGGGGTTTTCGGAAACATCAACCCCCATTAACAATATATTCTGCCTTTTTGAATTAAAAGGAAGGTTAAATTCCCACCTTGCCGTCTGGCTGTCTTTATTTAAAAGCCGAGTAAAATACTCTTTAATTTCCCCTCTATATATATAAACACAAATAAAAATAAGACAGATTAAATAAAATAAAAATTGCCCGACAAAACCGGAATCGAGCCTTTTTCTCCTGTTTTGCATAACGGGACGGATATCCGATTGTTTTATGTGTTTGTTTTTGTCCTCTAAATTCATAATTCCTCAAAAAAAAGATAAGTTCTTTTTTTAATTTTACTTTAAAAACATTTTCATGCAAAATATAATTATAAAAGAATACTTTTTTAAAAGGAAATTTTTTATATGAAATTTAAATTTGTATTTTTAACCTTTTTTTTAATAACCGTGCCCGCCTTTGCTGCGGAAAACATATCGGAGATTAAACAGAGCGCCTTTGCGCTGTATAATACCGGACATTTTGATGAAGCCTATGAAATGTTGATTGAAATTCCAAACGAAGAAAAAGATGAGGACGTATATCTGATTTTATCCAATATAGAAAAAGACAATAAACAAATTCAAAACGCAGTGAACTTTCTTAAAATGAGCATGGAAAAAAAGCCGGAATTTTATAAAGCATACTATAATTTAGGGTGTATATATTCTGAAAATAAAGATTATAAAAAGGCGGTTGAAAACTACAAATTATCCGTAAAATATAACAATAAAAACCCTTATGTATATTATAATTTAGGGGTAAGCTATATGGAATTGGGAGAATTTTCCAAGGCAAAAAAGAATTTTATCAAAGGGATTTTATTAAAAAATGATGACAAAGATTTTTATTATAACCTCGCCTATGCAAATAAAAAACTCGGAAAAGAAAAAGACGCCAAAAAAATTATAGATTTTTATAACAAGACTTTTGTAAAATAAAAATTAGTTATATAATGAAATTATGTTTGATTATATCAAAGGCGAGCTTGTTTTTGCGGGGAAAAATTCCGTTGTTATCGAAAATAACGGAATCGGGTACTCCGTTATTGCAAATCAAAGGACAATATCTTTGCTTCCTAAGATAAACGAGCAGGTTAAAATTTATACTAAGCTTATTCATAAAGAAGATTCCGTAAGCCTTGTAGGGTTTAAACAAAAAGAGGACAGAGTTATTTTTGATACGCTCACTTCTGTTTCCGGAGTCGGCACAAAAGTTGCGCTCATTTTGCTTGACGAGTTTTCTGGAATTGAGCTGATAGATTATGTGATAAATGAAGATTACAAAACAATTTCAAGAGCAAAGGGGGTTGGGCAGAAGCTTGCGCAAAAAATAATTCTTGAATTAAAAGAGAAACTTGCAGACGCTAAAGCTGCCTCAAACATCGCACGGGAAAAATTTGAAAAATCGGGAGTGCCCGAGGAAGTCCTTGCCGATGTTCAGACAATTTTAAGTTCGCTTGGTTATAATAAAGAAGAATACGCCAAAGGAATTGAACATGCTCTAAAAAATACAGACGCCAAAACAAGCGAAGAAATTTTAAAAGAAGCGCTCAAAATTTTATCAAATGTTTAAGGAGGAAAAATGGCACCGATAAAAGTTTTAATGGCATCAGCAGAAGTTGCACCTTTTTCAAAGGTTGGAGGGCTTGCGGATGTTGTCGGCGAATTGCCGCCGTTTTTAGAAAAAGAAGGGTGCGAGGTTGCTGTCTTTACCCCGTTATACGGGTGCGTCGACCAAGAAAAGTGGGATATAAAAGAGCTTCCGAATTCAGAGCTTAAAATTTCCATGGGGCACAGTGAACATATATTTAAGCTAAAAACCGCAAAACATCCCAAATCGGATAAAATCAATATATTTTTCGTTGACAACCCGAAATATTTCTCTTGTTTTAACGTAGTTTATCCGATGTGGGTGGATGAAATGTATGAGCAGCAAAGGTATGTTTCTTTCTCGCTTGCCGTTTTGGAATATGCAAAACTGTTAAACTTTAAACCGGATATAATTCATGCTAACGATTGGCACACGGCGATGATTCCCGTTTACATAAAAACAAACTACAAATATGATAATTTTTATAAAAACACCAAAACCGTATTCTCTATCCACAACCTTGCATATCAAGGTTCATGCGATAAAAGCATAATTGATTTTGCAAACATGCGCTGGGACAATGTCTGGTATGACAACTGCGTTGAGCATTACGGGCGGGTCAACTGGGTTAAGGGGGCTATCTATTGTTCAGACAGAATATCAACCGTTTCGCCAAGATATGCAAATGAAATTTTAGGGGGGGAAATGGGCGAAGGTATGGACTATACCCTAAGAGGTCAGGCGCATAAAATCAGAGGTATTTTAAACGGAACCTATTACGGCAAAAAATTCAGTTTAAAGGAAAAACCTAAATATAAAAAAGAAGTCCAAAAAATATTTGGACTTCAACAAAACCCGAACAGACCCCTTGTTGCAATGATTTCCAGACTTGTATACCAAAAGGGGCTTGATTTAATTGACTTTGCAAAGTTTGATCTTATGTCTATGCCTGCCGATTTTGTGTTTTTAGGAACAGGAGAAGGCGGGTACCAAAATATGCTGATTTGGGCTTCGAATAATTCATCCAATATCAGGGCATGGATTGATTTTAAACCGGAATTATCCGAAACAATTTATAAAGGTTCCGACTTGTTTTTAATGCCTTCTTTGTTTGAACCTTGCGGCATAAGCCAGATGATTGCCATGAAATACGGCTCGGTTCCGATAGTAAGAGCAACAGGGGGGCTTGATGATACCGTAATTTCATACCCCAATATAAAAGCAAACGGGTTTAAATTTTTAACATACGATGCAAAAAGTATGGTTGATGAAATTAAAAACGGTATTTGGACGTATTATGACAGAAAGGACGACTTTGAGCTTTTGCGCAAAAATGCCGTAAACTCAAAATTCACTTGGAATGACAGCGCCAAAAAATATGTGGCAATGTATAAAGAAATCCTTTAAAAACCGCAAAACAACACAAACTTTACAAATATAAAGCGTATTTTTCCATTTATCAAGTAAATAATTTAACTGAATATTATCGGTTATTTATTTTTATACATTATGTTTAAAGCGTTGAATATGGCCTTAATGTTTGCAACTGCGGTTGAACCGTGGCGAGCACGACCGACAATTTCATTACCTTTCTCATCTTGAAGATGAACCACGCTCATTGCGGTTGAACCGGCGCCCAGAATTTCTTCATCAAGCGAACTTTGCTCGTAGTGAGTAAATTTAAAATCAAAGCCCGATTCTGTAAGCGCATTGACACAGGCGTCCAAAGGTCCGTTTCCGAGCCCTTTTACTTTATATTCTTTATCCTTATATTTAAATTCAAATTCAAATTCGCCGTCTTTTATGTGCCTAAAATATTTAAGCTTGAAATCGCCCTTTACGTTAAAGGTTTCATTAAAGTAAATATCTATTATATGCCTTGTGGGAAGCTCCCCTATTTTCTCAGCGGCATCTTTAACAACCGGAGCAATTCTGATTGCTTCCTGAAGGGTAATAGGATAGCCCGCCTTTGAAATAATTTCAAATATGGCGGTTTTTCCGGATTGGCTTGTAACCCCGATTTTCTCATCGTCTTTTCTTCCTATTAAAGAGGGATGAATAGGTCTGTATGCGCCCATTTCCATATCTTTTGTTTTAAGAGCGCCGTCCTGATGAATGCCCGAACGGTGTGCAAGCGCATCAGGACCGATTAACGGGGCTTTTTCCGGAATGGGAACCTTAGACATCTGAGAAACGACAAGGGCAGTTTCATAAATTTTTGATAAATCAATCGGAACTTCCGCTCCGCAATTATGGAGAGCAACGGCAACCTCATAAAAATTGGTATTCCCCGCACGTTCCCCAAGCCCGTTTAAGGCGCATTCAAGCTGTATTGCGCCCGAAAAATAGCTTTCAACGGTGGTTGCGGTTGCCATGCCAAGGTCGTTATGGTTATGAACCGAAATTATAACGGAATCATCAATTGCTTCTCTTACTTTTTCAATCATGTTGATAAACACTCTCGGACGGTACCTTTCAACGGTATTCGGAAGGTTCAGAACTGTGGCGCCGTTATCCGCAGCGGCTTTAAGAGTTTCAATTACAAAATTAAGATTTTCGCCGCAATCTCCGAAGTGTTCGACAGAATATTGAATCTGGGCATTTTTATTAACTTTTGTAAGTTCGCTATAGGCAAATTTTACCGATTCTATAACACATTTTGAAGCTTCCTCGGGTGTTTTATTTAAGACATATTTCATGTGAAACGGGGAAAGAGTTAAAAAAACGTGAACTCTCGGCGTTTTTGCTTCGCAAAGTGCCTCAACCGCTTTTACAATGTCGTTTTTAACACATCTTGCAAGCCCCGATACAACCATATTTTCGGGCGCAATTAACGAAAGCTCCCTGCAAGCTTCAAAATCCATATCGGATGATACGGGAAAACCGACTTCTACCCCCTGAACCCCCAATTCAACAAGCTTTTCAAAAATTATTTTTTTATCTTTTAATTGCCATGGTTTTTTAAGCGCTTGGTTGCCATCTCTTAAAGTAATGTCATAAAAAAAAGGCTGTTTCATAAATAATCCCCAAATAAAAGTTAATTAACTTAATAATAACATAAATATATTTGACAAATTTTTACTATATATGTAATATTAAAAAATGTAAAAAGCTTTATAAGAAAAGGGCAATATTTTCTTATTATGCTACTTAAAATTAATAAGGAAAGTTTATAGAAGGTTTTATATTGAAGATTTCACCCATCAAGAATTTACCCGTAAATAAAGCCTGTGCAGAAAAAGTGCTTACGAAGGCAGCAAATATAAACAGCTGGCAGCAAAGGGCTGCTCTTGGGGTTTCGGGTATGGTGCTTCAGCCTATGATAGATTTGCATAACAAAGATGTTGACGAGCAGACAAGAAAAGTTTCCGCAAACAGAAGCTTTGCAAAAGCTCTTGTGGGTGCTACCACAGGCATTATCCTTCGTGCAGGATGTATGTTCGGGGTTGAAAAGGCTTTAAATAATGAAAAATTTGCGGACGGTTTGGCTAAAATTACGGCGGAAAATTCCTCGCAGAGCGCAGTCGCAAAAGCAAAAAACTTTATTAAAAATCAGGGCGGAGCTAAAAAATATGCTTCGGTCTTAGGGACTATAGTTGCTCTGGGCGTTATGACCTATACAAACTTTTCTGTTGATGCGCCGTTGACAAACAAATTGACCAATTTTCTCAACAGAAAATATGAAAAAGAGGACACAGCTTCCAAAGGAGGTCAATAATGGGCTTTAAAGAACAAGCCGCTCGAACGGCGGGTAAATTCCTTAAGGGCTGTGTTGATAACAACGGCATGTTTTTATTTTTGAGTGCCGCCGCAGGCTGGGCACTCGGCTCAACCGCACAGACAATCGGGCTTATGACAAATAAAAACATAGGCAAAGAAGAAAAGAAATTTCTTGTTCCGCAAGAAATACTTGACGGCGCATTTAACGTTTTATCTTATGCGGCGGTTACTCTTCCTCTTATGTCCAAAGCAAAAAAACTCGCTGTGGCAAAATTTCCGAACAAAGCGGAAATTGCTTCCGGAGCAAGCACCCTTGCCGCCATTGCGGGCGGAATTATTTCAAGCAATATTATAACGCCTGTTTTGAGAAATAAATCGAGCGTCAGGGTTAAAAACATTATGGATAAAAAAAGAGCCGATCAAAAGCTTGACGTTGTGTCAAAGCCGGATGAGCTTTCTTTTCCAAAGTCTTCTTTTGCCCTTGCGCCTGATATAAAAACGGCGCCCCTTGATATAAAATCATATATGCAATTAACAAAAATTCCAACCGGCGGTTCTCTAAGAGTTTAATAAGACGTATCATTGTCTTTATTTACGGCTTTAACAATTTCAAGCAATCTGAAATTAAATTCTTCAGCGGTTATATCGTGCATTTTGCATATAACATCCGACGATAGCTTTTGAACATACCTTTCATAAAAAATAGCCGCAAAATTTTTATCCGGTTTTTCTTTTTCAAGCTCATAAAGCTTTATAAGAAGTTTTTTTATGTATTCCCCCTCGTCGCTTATATCAAATGAAAGGGTTTTAGGGTCAATAACCGAATTTATATTCTTAATTTCCTCGTTCATTGGCGTTTTGTTTCCTGATTTTTTTTCTTCGTTTATCTTTGTTATTGAAGCGTCAACAAGAGAGATCAGATAATTAAAAATTTCGTTTTCCGACTGTGCAATTTCAAAAACAAAAGAAGATTTTTTTAAAATATCATCTGCAATAAGCTCTAAATTTTTCTCGTTCCCGTCATAGAGGTTTGAGTTTCTTACGGCGTCATATATAAAACGTTTTTTTACAGCTTGGTGCAAATTTAAATCCTTTAATATTATAGTTTTAAAAACCTTCTGTTTCAAGCGTCAATTTTTTGTTTAAGCTTGTATGCCGCAGTTAAAAGCGGGTCTATTGTTGAAGAAAACGGAGGTGCGTAAGGCAGATCCAGATGTAAAAATTCATTTATGGTTAAATTTGCCCGAAGTGCAGACGCTACAATTCCGATTCTTTTGTCGGCGTCCCCCGTTCCGATTACCTGTGCGCCTAAAATTTCGCCCGTGCGTTTGTCTGCAACAAGTTTTACCTTTAAAAATCCTATATGGGGCATATATCCCGCTTTGTCATATTCTTCCACGGCTGATGAAACGGGTTCAATATTGACGTAATGTTCAAGTTCTCTTGCGCTTTTTTCAGACATTCCGGTTGCAGCAATTGAAAAATTAAAATATTTTGTAACCATTGAGCCTAAAACCCCGTCAAATTGCTCGGTTATTCCTCCGGGTTCGGCAGACGAGTTAATGGCGGCAACTCTTCCCTGTTTATTGGCAATGTTACCCAAAGCAAGATAGACAGACTGTTTTGTCGGGATAAAAATATCTTCGGTACAATCTCCCGCAGCCCAAATGTTTGGTACGGAAGTCCGCATTTTATTGTCAACTCTGATTCCGCCCGTTACGCCGATTTCAATTCCGGCTTCACGGGCAATCCTGACATTGGGTTTAACCCCGATTGCAACAACACAAAAATCGGCATAAATTTTTCTGCCTTCTTTTGTAATCGCGCCCTCAAATTTACCGTCCCCGATAAACTCGGTTACTTCGTCTTCAAATATAAACTCAATAAGCCCTTTTGAATTTTCGAGAATTCTGTTTTTAACCTCCTCTGATATATCATCATCAAGCCGTGGCAAAATTCCTTTTGATTTTTCAATTACGGTTATTTTTAAATTGTTTTCGACAAAAGCTTCAAGAAGCTCAATTGCGATATATCCTGCCCCTATTAAAAGCACCGATTTTGAAATTATGGCTTTACTTTTTATATTTATTCCGTCCTGTATAACTTTTAAATTATATACCCCGTCCAATAAAAAGTTTTTTATGGGCGGGTTATAGGGGTTGGAACCTATACATAAAACGAGTTCGTCATATTTAACCTCTGTCGAACAGTTAAAAACAACGGTTTTTTTCTCGGGGATAATTTTGGTGCAGGTATGATTCAAAAACACCTCTATTCCCGATTTTTTAAATTCCTCGGGCGACCTTATCATTAAATCGTTAATATTGGGAACAGCGCCGCTTATAAAATAAGGAAGCCCGCATGCGGAATATGAAACCATATTTTCCATGGTGTATAGCTCGATTATGTTATCAGGATTTTCTCTTTTTGCTTTTGCCGCAGCTTTTGGCCCTGCAGCGCAGCCACCTACAATTACGATTTTTTTCATGATAGATTAATAATAAAATAAGGAGAAAAATTTTGTATGTTACAGGCGGGCAATATAAAGGAAGAAGGGTAATTATACCCGATTGTGCAAAGCCCACTCTATCAAAAACAAGACAAGCGGTTTTTAACATTTTATATTCCCTTGAAAATAGTTTTGAAGGGAAAATTTTTCTTGATTTGTTTTCAGGCTCGGGGCTTATCAGCCTGGAAGCCTTATCAAGAGGGTTTAAAACATTTAGCGTTGACAGCAATATATCCGCAATTAAAACCATAAAAAAGAATCTGGAGGAAACAGTGGGAGGTTCGGTTATAAAATCGGACGTGATGAGTTTTATATCGAATAGCAATATAAAACCTGACGTTGTTTACTTAGACCCGCCATGGGATAATGATTACGGGAAAATTTTAAAAGCGGTATATGAGAAATACAAAAGTGCGGTTATTTTTGTTGAATACGATAAAAAAAGGGCACCCGAGCTAGGCATGATATATGCCGAAATTAAGGCGCCCTTTAAAGAAAAGGTTTATGGTCGCTGTGTGCTTGGGGTTTTAGCCCCAAAACATTAAAAAATCAAGCCTCTTTTTCCTCAACGGAAGTTGACGAGGACGAAGTTTCATAGAAAAGCGACATTGCATTTGAGTTGAATTTGGGATATTTTTCCTTAATTTCTTCCCCCTCTTTTTGTATTCCGTATCCGGAAATTTCAGCGCTTGTTATTTTGCCATCTCCATTGGCGTCTATTTCTGTAAAATTATTTAAAACGGTTTCAAGAAGAGTGTTTCCCTGAGAGCATAACTGAACAAGCTGGTTATATGATAGCCCCGAGGTGTATAATTCAGAGGTATAGCCTGATAAGTCTTCTTCGGATATAATGCCATCCCCGTCCATATCC
>CAYUWO010000018.1:0-1398 GCA_964448535.1 uncultured Gammaproteobacteria bacterium
ACTTGCAAAACTTATGATTGAATATAATATCGGAGTTCAGGTTAAAGATACTATTCAAATAAAGAAAATTGACGAAGATTTCTTTATTGAAGGAGAATAATTTATTTTTTAAAAACCGATTATTGAGTTTAATTATTCAAGATGAGGAATTTATATAAATCTAATTTAACCAACCTTAATCGATGAGTTGAAGACTTTTTGAACAGGATTTGAAATGAGTTTGAATGACTAAGTTTCTTTTTCTTCTGTATCGATAAAAAATGTATTTAATAAATCCTCATTATTTTTCAAAATTTTAATAACCGGAGTAAGGTTGTATCACTCCTCAATCTCAGGCTAATTTGCTACAAAATAATCTATAATAACGGCGGTGTTATAGATATTTTCCGATCACTTACTCAATTGCTTAAACTCTTTTGGAGTAATGTTCAGTCCGACTTTTTTCATACGACCTCCTTCAATGTGTCGTATTCGTCGCTCTATCCAAAGTGGAAGTCAAGTTAAATATACCTCTTTGCGGAGTGATACTAAATCTTTTCTTGTTAAAAACATAGATATAACACCGTCATTAGTTTGTTGTTTAGCATTTATTCTTTTGGTAGAAGTAATAAAAATACATGCCTCTTTTGCTCTTGTAATTGCTACATAATGTAAATTATTATCTTCATTATAGCTGTTATTTTGTATTGAAGAATAAAAAGGAATTACATAATCATATAAATCAAGATGAATTACAATTTTAAATTCTAAACCTTTAGATTTGTGTATTGTCATGATCTGAATTTCATTGTTTGCAACTGGTTCGTACGATGATAAAGATATTGGATTTTTTAATATAGCTTTTAAACGATCAATAGCAATGGAAGATTTGTTATTAGGAGCAATTATTTCTGCAATTTTTAAAAAGGTATCGACATTTTCTATTAATTTTGATTTGTCGGTATTTTTGAGTTTTATGAGATATTTTACAACCCTATTTCTATTACTATCTTCTTCTGTAAAATATTTGTCCATATAATCTGTTAGTAAAGCTTTTGCATCAAAAATAAAAAATAATATTTCAATAAACAATGTTGCCCATATCTCAGAACATTCATCTAAGACTGTGCTTATTATATATTTGTGTGTTGTTGTCATATTTTCGTTAATTAGTTTTCCTGTTGTATCACCCCTAACTAAAATAGCTATGTCATTATTATTTGGTATCGAAAATTTTTTTTTAATATTTTGGATATTAGTATCTATATATTTTGCAATATCAACCTGAGTCCCTTGTATATTAATATGATAAACTCTTATTTCTTCTGTAATAGATTCCGATGGACTTAAAAAATTTTTAGAATAATTGACAATACTAGGATGGCACCTATGGTTTTTTGTAATTCGTAAAGAGTTGAA
>CAYUWO010000018.1:1408-21081 GCA_964448535.1 uncultured Gammaproteobacteria bacterium
TATTAAATATTCAGAACTTTTTTGTGCAAATCCAAAAATTGCCTGATCGACATCTCCTACTGCTATACCGGTAATTCCTAAATCAACCAGATAACAAAATAAAACATATTGAAAATACCCAGAGTCTTGAAATTCATCAATAATAATATAGTCATATTTAGCCTTTAAATATAATCTTGAAGATTTTACATTTTCATATACATAGCACCCTAGAGTACCTATTAATTCTAAAAATATAATTCCAGATTTATAATAGCTATCCATAAAAGAAATTTGTGTGTCATTAGGTTTATTTTTTAATTTTTCAATTTCTGATGCAATTTGATATTCTTCGGGTCTATCTTTCAAAATTTCTTTATAAGATTGAATGCACAATTCTTCTAAAGATGTTCCAAATAATCTCGGTAAAAATGGAAAAATAAGTTCAGAAATAAAAAATTTATCTATAGTTCCAAAAAATGATTGCTTTTTGTCTATACCCCCAGAAAGAGAGCGCTGCCTTAATTCGTTACTGGCTTTATTAGTGTATGAAATGGCAATTATTCCCTTGTTGCTTGATAATGATTCAAGTATTTTTTTGATTTTAATAGACAAGGTATAAGTTTTGCCACTACCAGGATTAGCAATAACAACAATATTTCCAGGACAATCTATTATTTTTTGCTGTTCATCAGTTGGACCCAATTATTCTTCTCCATACATTTTTTCAACTATTTCTTTGCATCTGTACAAAGGTGCTAATAGTGTTTCGTCCTTAAAATCTATTAATATATCTTTATTTTCTTCAAGAAAGCCATATATATTAATTCCCTTATGTTTTTTCATTTTATTTACTAACTTTTCGGAATCTTCTTGATAATGTGTCTTTAATTGTTCAGACAAAGCACTATTGTACAAGTCTGTTTCAAAATCATTATCTGCCAAGTAAAAATCCTGAGTGTCCAAACTTTGCATAAGTTTATTAATTTTTTCTTTAATTGCATCTGATTCCAAGTATGATTTATCTTTACTTCTTTCAAATACCGTATTAACATATTTAGTTTTGTCTGTTTGCAAAAAATTATATAAATCTAATAATCTTTCAACTCCTGCCAATCTATATTCTTCGGAATTTGGAACTTGGAAGATATCATTATCTGTCCTAATGACTACAGGTATATTAAGCTTAGAAAAAATGTCAACGTATGGTTTAAACCCAATACCATCAACAGAAATAATACTTATGTTATATTTATCTATATTAAAATCATCATTCATTGCTGAAAATGCTTTATAGAATAGGCATTCTGACACGCCTTCTACTAAAAATACAACATCCGCGAAAAACGCTTCTGCGGGAATAACATTGAGCCTATACCCAAATTTTGAAAAAGATTCTTCTATTAATTTGGAAACCCCATCTTTTGCAGCTTTGGTACCTTCGGAAGTTGCATATAATTTAATCATAAAATTTGGATCAAATTCACAGGCAATTTGGGGAGAATGTGTAGTAATAATTACTTGTGAATTGAATTTGTTTGTTAAATATTTAGCCAGCCCTCTTTGTTTATGTGGATGTAAGTGTGCTTCAGGTTCTTCTATACAAAAGAATGTAACACCTTCTTTTTCTCTAGAAGCATTTTTATTTGCCCACATGGCTAAATATATTTGATTAGCTTTACCATCACCGCCAAGACTAACAGCTTTTCCTTTAAAAGAAGATAATAAATTTAAATTATTAATATACCGGTTTGTATCAATATCTCCAGCGCTAAATGTTATGTCTTCACTTTTTTGTAAGTTTAGTTCATATAATTCCTTATTTAAACTTTTAGTTGCAGAGTTTACATACGATAGTTTGTTTACATCAACACTAACTTCTTCAAGCTTATTTTTTATATCATTTTCTAGCGCACAGTCATTATTTTTTGTTTCATCATCGCGAGAATCTTTAATTTCTTGTAGTATTTTAGCCTGTTCTCTTTTTATATAATTTCTTAAATCTCTGTTGCTGTTTACATATTCCAAATTTAAAATTCTTAAATAATACCTGCTCTGAAATTCGGTCAAGGAATTTTCATCATAACCTTCTAGCAATTGATATTGCTTTTCTCCGGTCGAAGGGTTTCTTATAGCTATATATTTTAATATTAATGTATTATCATCACCAATTTTTCCTTTAAATTTAGCCCTTATACAATCATCACTACTTGCGGGTTCAAGAATTTCATTAAAATAAATAGTAATTTCAAATTTATTTGTATCTTCAAATGCATAAAAATCTGTATCTTCTGGTTCGATATCATTTTCTGATAAATTTTTGTCTAACAATAATCTTAAAGCATATATAAAATTTGACTTTCCAATATTATTAGCACCAAAAATTAAATTTTTATCTCCTAAATTTACTGTTATGTCTTTAAAATTTCTAAATCCTTTTATTTTAACTGTTGAAATCTTCATGAATTAACACTCTTACCCTTTTTTGTTTATAAAAATACCATGATAATTATACTTTTTAAACAGGTTCTGATGATTTACCTAATAAGAAACGAACCTGTATATTCAAGAGAAGGCAATGTTATCAAATAAAGAAACAGAATCATTTCTTTACTGCTGTTAAAAAGTAGAGAATTTAACAGGAGGAAGTTATGATATACGGTTGCGTTAGAGTTAGTACAGACAAGCAAACGACAGAGAATCAAAGGTTTGAAATACTTGAATTTGCGAAAACGCAAAATATTACTGTTGATAAGTGGATTGAAGAAACTATTTCAGGAACACAATCTTTAAAGAAAAGAGAATTAGGATATCTTCTTAAACATCTAAAAGCAGGTGATATTCTTATTGCTTCGGAATTATCAAGACTTGGAAGAAATCTTCTGCAGATAATGAGTATTCTGCATTATTGTATGGAAATTGAAGCAAAAATTTGGACTATAAAAGATAATTACTTTCTAAATACGAAAAGCAGGTTTTAAGAATGAAAAAGAAAGGTGTACTAATACAAAAACCGGTAAAAAATTAGGAGTAACTCGTGATACTGCTGCAAGATTTTAAAATTTTATGAACAACAAAATGCTCTTTAATTAAACGACCGCATAAAAAGGTAATTTCGCTTTTGCACATTATATCGCAATTTTGTAATTTAGGCTTTACTTTAAAAATTAAGCTCATGTTCATTGCTGCTTTATTAAAATTTCACCGTTAAATAAAATTTGTACATCAATTTTGTAAGCTCGGCATTATTTTTCATTGATAACGTCATTTCTTCTATCAGTGTTTCATTGTTTTTATTGTGTTCAAGCTGGAATAATTCCTGAGGGGTAACATTAAGCACATTTATAATTTTGTCGAGATTTTCGGCAGTGGGATAATATTTTCCGCTTTCTATATTGCTTATTGAAGATGTTTCTATATTAATAAATTCGGCTAACTGTTCCTGCGTCAGCTTCCTTGATTTTCTGATTTCTTTTATACGTTTCCCGAGCAGCTGTTTAATCATAATATTATTATCAATCATAAATGCTGATTTATAAATTATGCAAAACTTCATATTTTATTGACAATATGAAGTTATACAAATATTATAATTTGTATAACTTTATTTTTTTTAAAAAATTTGATGTTTTACGGCATGAAAATAAATGATAAAAAGCAAAAATTGAGCTATATAACATATTTGCAATCTTATGCCTTAATGCTGGTAATTATCGGGCACTGTTTGCCAAAGGTAAATCTTGGGGATGAATATCCGTATTGGGCAGAAATTTTGCACAAGTTTGTTTATTCGTTTCACATGCCTTTATTCTTTGTATTAAGCGGATTTTTACTGGCAAATTCTTTTTATAAAAACAGCGAGAGCATTACAAGTTTTAAAAATTTTTTATTAACTAAAACCAAAAGGCTGTTGGTTCCGTATTTTGCAATCGGAACCACGGCATACCTTTTAAAGGTTTTTATTTTTAATAAATTTGCATACAGACCGGCGAAATTTGAATTTGCTTATTATGTTAAATCAATGATTATTCCTTGGGATAATCCTAATATGTATCTTTGGTTCTTGCCGACAATGTTTATAGTTTTAATTTTGGGCTATCCGATTTTAAGAAAGTACAGCTTAAAAAATGTTGATACAAAATTATTGTTATTTATATCCTTTTTAATTTCGTTATTTTCCAAATATACCGATATCTCAATACTTAATATTAGCGGAGTATTATATTATTTCTTCTTTTTTATGACAGGCATTGTATTTTTCCTAAAGAAGGATTGTTTATTCTCTTATATGAGAAAATACGGATTTATAGCCTGCTTATTGTTTATTTTTTCATTTTATTTCAAAAGTGCTTTCGGCTGGCTGAACCTCTTAAATACTTATGCCGCTTCTTTGTGCGGGATATTTTTATCATTTTCATTGTCGCTTTTATGTGATAAACACAGGTTTAAATTTTTATTCGGATTGCTAGACAACCGGTATTATCAGATTTATTTATTGTCTTGGTTTTTTCAGACGGGCGCAAGAATTTTCTATCAGATCCATATTGTAAACTATCCGACGGTATGTTTCTTGATGTTTGCTGCAAGCATTATTTTCCCGTTATTAATTACCGATATTATCGAAAGATATATTCCAAAATTAAAAATATTTATAGGATTGGCATAATTTCATTTATAAGGCGTTGCAAAAACGGTTTTAAAATAAAATTTATTATGCCCTGTGTTTGTCAGTTATGACTGCTGCTCTCGATTTTCCAAAGGCACATATCGGAAGCGGCGTTAAAGAAACACTTATAATTATCTTTATACTTTTTATTCTCTAACATTGAAGTTAAAATAACCGCATTCGGGTCGCTTTTTAAAATTGAATTTATTTCATCAAAAGTTTCCGATTGGGTTTTTGAAATGTAGATTATGTGTTTTCCTAAAAGTTTGTTGTATTCAAGAAGAAGTTTTTGGCTTTTTAAAAGGGTGTTTAATATGACGTAGATATTTTTATTTGAATGACTTTCGCCATATTGGCGGGCGAAACCGACCGGCACTTCTATTATCCCTTTTGCACGGTTGTTTTTTTCAAATGTGTTTGATTGAATTAAAAGAACCCAAATTATAAATAAAATGAGCGAATATTTTTTCGGATTCGAAAAAATTAAAGATAAGAAGATTATAAATAATGGGCACAAAAGAACCAAATACCTTTCAATAAGCATGGGTCTTATAAATAAAGACAACAGAACCGCTTCGGCGATTACCAAAACGATAATCAGAAAAGAATACGTCATTATTCTGTCATATTCCGTTTTTTCTTTTTTTAGCTGCGCTTTTATGAAAAATAATGCGGATAAAAATAAAGAAGCTCCGCCTCCAAAAAGGTAATATACGCATTTTTTTACCTGATTATAAGATATATCGGGTATCCACGAGTTAAAAGAAGGTTCGCTTAAAGCTTGGGCGTATGATGTCATAACAAAATAGGGAAGAAATGTTATTGCGGATAAAACATTCGATATTGTAAATTTCAAAATGTCTTTATATCTTTTTTGGGAAATAAAACAACAAAGAATATAAATAAAATTTGAAAAAATGAAAAGTGTTTCATAATAGTGAGCGTTCATTAAAACAGCAGCCAAAACCCCGTATATAATATAATCTTTTATGTTATTTTCTTTAATAATTTTAATCAGGAAATATACAACAACGGGAGTTAGCATAGCTTGAAAAATATAGCTTCTTGTTTCTTGCGAAAAATATATCAGGGGAATATTTACGGAAGCTATAAATAAGCCTATATTTGCCGTTTTTAAATTAAAAAGTTTATATAAAACCGCCCATAAAAAGATTACCGTTAAAATTCCAAATAAAACCGGAAGCGTTTTCATTGAAACAAGAGAAATTCCAAATAAAGAAAACCAAATTCGCAAAAGAATATAAAAACAGGGGGGGTTGCCGGGGTCTGAAAAAAGTTTTAATAAGGGCGCATTAGGGTTGGAAAATTCAATTGACCAGTATTCATCTGCCCAAGGGAGATAAGAAGATAAACCGTCTAATCTTAAAATAATTGATATTGCAAAAATTAGCGCAAAAATAAGCCAGCCGTTTATTTTGGGCTTTTTTATATATTCTTTGTTGTTTATATAGTAAAAACAGGATATAAACAAGAAAATGTACGGCGCAAAAAATGCGGCACCCAAAGAAAAAAGAGATAGAAAAAGCACGCAAAAACTGTGAATGTGCCCGTTATAGTTATAAAAAACAGACTTTGGAATTTTATAGCTTCTATATTCTCTGCACTCTCCTTTCGGACATAAAATTACATCTTTGTTTTCAAGCAAAGACAAATCCTTGAAGAAATGCGTTTTTAAATTGTTAAAAATTGTAATCCCGTCTGTTTTATCCTTAAAACTTTTTGATATTAAGATATCAATTGAATCAACTTTTCCTCTTATAGTCCTATTTAGTACATTTATTGATTTTGGAACATCAAAATAATTCCCGTTAACTTTTATTATAATGTCATCCGGATTGGTTGGTGCTGTGTCGACAACCACATTCAAAACGTTATATACGGGAGAAAAAATTCCTAAAGACGATTTAGCGGACTTTGAATTAAAAACTCCAAAAAGAGAATTTATAAATAAAACCGCCGTAATTAAACACAGAATGTAAAACAAAAAAGTTTTTTTCATAAAATAATTATAAGTTAAACTTTTCTTTTTTAAAATTAATTTTGCCGCAAACAACAAAATGTCCTTAACCCCCGCTATCGGATATTTTGATATAAGCTGAAAAGTATGGTATAATTTGCCTGTTATATATTAAACAAGGTTAGATAATGAAAAAAATATTTTTTAACACTATTTTTTGGATAGCTTTTATTTATGCCTTTTGGGTTATTTTGTTTAAATATGCGCCCGATTTTACAAAGCCTTTGGTTCTTTTTGCGGGTCCTATAGCGGGTATGCTCGCTCTTTTGTATGCTGCGCTTAAAACAAGAGAAATTATGTCTGTGGATTTTGGAAATGAAAAAATGAAAGGGTTGTCCGATATAATTTATAAAGGGGCAATGACGTTTTTAAAAAAAGAATACGGGATTATGTCCGTATTTATATCGGTTGTTTTTATATTGCTTTTCTGTTTTATAAATCTTGAAACAGGCTTATGTTTTTTGACGGGCGCTTTAATGTCTGCGCTTGCCGGAGTTATCGGGATGATTGTTTCAACCAAATCAAACGCAAGGGCGGCAAGTCAGGCGGAAAAATCTTTAAACGGAGCTTTTCAAGTTGCGTTTTCGGGCGGGCTTGTTATGGGGCTTTGCGTTACAGGGTTTGCAATGGTTGCGCTGCCTGTTCTTTTTTATATATTTAAAGATATGGAAATTATTAACGGTTTTGCCCTCGGTGCAAGCTCCGTTGCTTTATTTGCAAGAGTCGGAGGCGGAATTTTTACAAAAGCTGCTGACGTCGGCGCAGATTTAGTCGGCAAAGTTGAAGAGCATATCCCCGAAGATGACCCGAGGAACCCCGCCGTTATTGCGGATAATGTCGGCGATAATGTCGGCGATGTTGCGGGAATGGGCGCAGATTTATTTGAATCATACGTAGGTTCAATCATTGCTTCAATGGTTTTAGGAGGGCAAATTTTAGACCTCTTGGGCGTATTTTTTCCTTTAACCCTTGCTGCTATAGGAATTTTATGTTCGATTTTGGGAAGCGTTTTTGTCAGGACAAAAGAAAACGGGAATCCTATGATGTCCTTGCAGACGGGAACGGTTATTTCAATAGGTCTTTTCGTTATAGTTTCATATTTTTTGACGACAAAAATCATGCTGTCCGAATATGAGGGAATTTTCCCCGCTGTTTTAATCGGGGTTATAGCGGGCGGATTGCTCGGTTTTGTTACTCAATATTATACAAGCCCCGCTTATGCCCCCGTTAAATCAATTGCGCAGTCAACCGTAACCGGCGCCGCCACTACGGTTATATCAGGAGTAAGAGTCGGCATGGTATCAACTTTTATTCCCCTTGTGATTATTTGTCTTGCGGCAATTGGCGCATTTGTAGTAATAGGGGGGTTAAAAAGTTCTTATTCTGCGGGCGTTTACGGGGTTAGCCTTGCTGCTGTCGGTATGCTTTCAACGGTTGGAATGATTATAGCCGTTGACGCTTACGGTCCGATTGCCGATAATGCGGGCGGAATAGCTCAAATGGCGGGCATGGCGCCTGAAGTTCGCCAAAGAACAGATAAATTAGATGTCATAGGAAACACAACCGCCGCAATCGGAAAGGGGTTTGCGATAGGCTCAGCTGCGCTTACGGCAATTTCGCTTCTTGTGGCTTATGCTATGACGGTTAAGCTTGAAACAATAAATATTTTAAATCCTTTTGTTTTGTGCGCAATTTTATTCGGCGCATGTCTGCCGTTTTTATTCTGTGCCCTTTCAATGGGGGCTGTGGGCAGGGCCGCTGAAAAAATGGTAAATGAAGTCAGAAGGCAATTCAGGGGGAACCCCGATATTTTAACGGGCAATGCCCCCCCTGATTATGAAAGCTGCATAAAAATTTCGGCTAAATCCGCAATAACGGAAATGATTATACCGGGCATCACGGCAATTATAGCGCCTGCAGCCATAGGCTTTGGAACTTCATATTTTGTTGATAAAACATGCGGTGCACAGGCTCTTGGCGGAATGTTAACCGGTGCGATAGCGTCCGGCGTTTGCCTTGCTATTATGATGGCAAATTCGGGTGGCGCATGGGACAACGCAAAAAAATTAATTGAAGAAGGCAATTTCGGCGGAAAAGGTTCAATATCTCATGAGTGCGCCGTTATCGGAGATACTGTGGGTGATCCGTTTAAAGATACTTCGGGTCCTTCTTTGAATATCCTGATAAAATTAATGTCTATTACGGCATTAGTCTTAGCGGGGTTATTTGCCGCATAAATTTTGTTTTAAATTGTAACCGAAGGAAAAAATAAATGGCGGTTACAAATTACAAAATTTTGATAAATACAAACGGTAAAAACGATGTGATTGATTTAACCTATAAGGTTAAGGGGGCTCTTGAAGAGTGTAACGTTAAAACGGCTTCTGTTTTGGTTCATTGCCCCTTTTCTTCCGCCTCAATCGGGGTTATGGAATATGATCCGGACATTGTTAAAGATTTTTCAAAATTAATAAACAGTATAGTTCCTGTTTCGTTTGATTATAAACATGATGTCAAATGGGATGATTGCTGCGCCCAATATTATATCAAAACTTTATTTATAGGAAATTCCGTTACCGTCCCTTTTGTTAACGGAGAATTTGAACTTGACAGATTTCAGAGAATTTTATTATTTGAATTTAATGACCGCCCTATTGTAAGAAGTGTTATAATACAGATGATATATTAATCGGGTATTATAATAAAATGGATAAAAACGAATTTATTTTGTTAAAATCTAAGGATGATTTTTCATACGCTCACTATAAAAATTCTCCCTTAGCTCTTGAAACGGGTTTTTTAGGAACTGCGGGGGAGGCGCTTAAAGACTCTTGTAATCATATAACCCTTTTTGTCGACCCCAGATATCATATTCAAGCCGATATCCAAACAAAAAATAAGAATGTTGACGTTGTCAAAATGCAGATGGGAACTAACTTCATAACTTATTTAAAAAAGTTTTTAAAAGAGGGCTCAACCCTTTTTGTTCCCGCAAAATCAACAAGTTACGCTTTCTGTAAAACTCTTGAAACCTCTTTAAGCGGAATAAAAATTAAACCCTATAATACCGAATATGACCCTAAATCCCTTGATAATCCCGATTCTCCCGTTTTTGAGATTGATATTAAAATTTCGGGAAAAAGCGCAAAAGATAAAATTAAAAAGCTAAATTCAGATAATTTTCTTATTACGGATTTAGAACAGATAGCATATATTTTAAATTTGCGCTCTTATAAAACAAATGAGATTTCAACTTTTCAATCGAAACTTTTTATTATAAACCCTTCAAGGGCGATTTTATTTACGGATTACAAAACGCCTGATATTATTGAAACAAGACCGTTATCCGAGTTTGAAAAATATATTAAATCAATTAAAAATGAAATTAAAGTTGATTACAATTCTATTTCTCTATACGATTATAATTTAATTCAAAAGCCCGTGCCGGTTAAGAAAAACCCTATTGTCAAAATGGCTTCGGTTAAAAATAAATATGAATTAAATCATTACATAGAATCTTTTAAAAGGCTTGATATTGCTCTTTATAACTTTGAAAAAAGAATAAAAGAAGGGTTGTCGGAGTTTGAATTAAATAAAATTTTTTATGAAGAGCTCTTGAAGGCGGGTGCTTGTACGACAAGTTTTAAAACCATTCTTGCAATAGGCGAAAATTCAAGCATAATCCATTATACGTCTTATTCAAATACAAAAGTTTTAAAAAAAGGGGACATCATCCTTCTTGATTGCGGAGGGTATTTTGAAGGCGGATATGCGACCGATATCACAAGAGTTTTTTGCTATGGAGATGTTAATGAAGAAGTAAAAGAAATTTATACCGCCGTATTAAAGGCACAGCTTAAAGTTTATCATTCTAACCTTTTATACACGGACGAACTTTATGACTTAGCGGTAAAAACTTTGAAAAAGTACGAAAAAAAGGGCTTTTTCTTTCCCCACGGCTTAGGGCACGGCATAGGGATTCCCGTTCACCAGCCGCCTCTTGCGCTAACAAAAAATGTCAGACAAAAGCTTAGAAGGGGAAATGTTTTCTCGATTGAGCCCGGATTGTATTGCGAAAAAAAGTTTGGCATAAGGCTTGAAAACTCCGTATATTTTAAAGACGGGAAAAAAATCTCCCTTTCCCATTTTCCTTATAATGAAAAAATGATAAACTTTGATATGTTGAATAAAACCGAAAAGAAACTTCTTGCAGATTGGAATAATGAAGCAAAAAGGATATACGAATGAAAGAGATTACAAGCACATCCAACCCGCTTATTAAAGAAATATCGAAGCTCCGTATAAAAAAACACAGAGAAAACGACATTTTAATCGAAGGCAAAAAAGCTGTTGATGAAGCAATTTCTGCCAATATCTTTGTTAAATATATTTTTGTATTAAATAAATGCGAATCTGAAAATTATCAAAATTATCCGGTTTATCTGACAGATGAAAAAGTCATGGCTAAAATTTCAACCACACAAAGCCCCCCCTCGGTTTTAGGGGTTTTTGAAAAACCAAAATATGATATAAAACAGTTTTATAAATACAAAAAAATTATTTTACTCGATGGCATTAAAGACGCAGGGAACCTCGGAACAATCATAAGAGCGGGCTCGGCTTTTAATTTTGACGGCATTTTATTATTTTCCGATTCCGTGGATGAATTTTCCCCGAAAACTATACGAGCCGCTGCCGGCAATATTTTTAAAATTCCTGTTTTAAAAGTAACGATAGATGAACTTATGAAATTTAAAAAAACCCATAAATTTTTAGCCGCAGTTGTAAATTCAAAAAATTATTTAAACGATTTCAAGGTCGAATCAAACTATATAATCATGTTCGGTTCGGAAGCATTTGGCTTGAGTAAAGAATTATTAAAAATAGCCGATAACGCCATTACCTTGAAAATGTCAAACAACGTAGAATCTTTAAATTTGGCGCTTTGTGCGGGGATTTTTTTATATGAGCTTCAAAATAAATAATTCTTATATTGCCCCCTTTTTTCTTATTGCATACGCTTTAAAGATGTGGTATTATTTTCTTATCTTAATTTTAAGGAGTCGATTTTAAATATGCGTGTGTCGCCTGTTTTTTCAAGAAGGACTAATTTAAGCAATATGAAGCAAACATTTCAAAGGGCAGCCGGCGCTCCTTCTTTGCCTGATGCCAAAAGAGCCGAAAATTCTTCGGATATTTTTATCAGGCTGGCTGAAGCAAGTTTGAGAGATTCTAAAATTGAATCCGAGTTAAAACAATCGGGGCTTATATAAGAAATTTTTACGGGGTAGTATGAAACTTACTGTATTAGGCTTAGGATGTTGGGGTTTAGTATTAACGAAGCTTTTAAGCAATAATTTTGATGAAGTTGCGGGCTGGTCAAGAAAAGAAGATTTATCTTATGACCTTTTGCATTATAAAAGGGTGCAAAAACCATTTCCGATTGAGCTCGATAATAAGGTTCAAATAACTTCGGATATTAAATCTGCAATAGAAAATGCGGATATCATTCTTCTTGTTGTTGCAACTTCTGCAATAAGGGCGGTTTGTAAACAGTTAAAAGAAGCGGGCATTAAAGACGCTCAAATTCTTGTTAACGCTTCAAAAGGGCTTGAACAGGGCACATTTAAGCGCATGAGCGAAGTTATAAAAGATATACTTCCTAACCAAAAAATTGCGGTTCTATCCGGTCCTACTCTTGCTTATGAAGTGCTTATGGGTCAGCCCACGGCGGCGTGCGTTGCTTCCGAAACTCTTGAAACTTCCAAAAAGGTTCAAGAAGTCCTTTCCGTTAAAGATAAATTCAGGCTTTATACAAATGAAGATATGATAGGGGTAGAGCTGGGCGGAAGCCTTAAAAATGTTATCGCAATAGCGGCGGGCTTTTTGGACGAGATGAATTTCGGAGATAATTCCAAAGGTGCGCTTTTAGCAAGGGGCATGGCGGAAATTGTTCGAGTCAGCGTATATTTGGGCGCAAATCCTTCAACTTTATGGGGTTTATCAGGCATGGGCGATTTAATAGCCACCTGTTACAGCCATTTAAGCAGAAATAATACCGTAGGCAGAATGCTTGCCAAGGGGAAAAAGATTGACGATATTTTATCCGAATTAGGCTCTGTCGCCGAAGGGGTTAAAACCTCAAAAGCCATTTGCGAGCTTGCGGACAAAATCCATATAGAAGCCCCTATTTCAAAGGCAATTTATAAAGCAGTTTATTCAAGTGAAAATTCAAAACAAGTTTTTCTTGATTTAATGAACAGGGAACTAAAGGGCGAAGAAACCTTTGTAAAAGGGTAATAAAACGTTATTGATGAAGTTATTATTTATAGTATAATTTAATCAACACACATATAAAAGGCGCAGTATGGAAACTATAACCGTTGATGAAATTAAATTAAATGAAAATGTTACTGTTTTGAATCATCCCTTAATTAAGCACAACCTTGCCGTTATGAGGGATAAAAACACGACAAGCGAAGTTTTCAACATGGCATTAAAGAGAATTTCTTATGCCCTGTTTTTTGAGAGCACAAAAAATTTGCCCACACAAGCAGTTGAGGTTGAAACTCCGATTGCAAAAACCGAAAACGCCGTAATAAAAAAAGATTTAGATGTTATTGTTGCGCCTATTTTAAGGGCAGGGCTTGTATTTTCGGACATTGCCCAATCCCTTCTTCCTTTTGCGCATGTTCATCACCTCGGGATGTATAGAAACGAAGAAACCCTTGAACCTATTTGGTATTACAATAAAATGAAGGGCAAATTTAAAAATCCGGATAAAACTTATGTTTTTATTTTAGACCCTATGCTCGCAACGGGAAATTCGGGGTATGATGCTGTTCATAACTTTGTAAAACAGGGCATAAAACAGGAAAACATTGTCTTTATGAGCTTAATTTCTGCGCCTGAAGGCATAAAAAGACTGACCGAAGCTTACGGTAAAATCAGGATAGTAACCGCCCAGCTTGATTTGTGTTTAAACAAAAAAGGCTATATAGTTCCGGGGCTCGGCGATGCGGGGGATAGAATTTTTAACACTCTTTAGTATATGGCAAACGAAGAATTTAATATTGATAATATTGAACTTAACGATTGGCTTTTAGAATATAAAAACAGCTCGGACGAAAAAACGAAAAAAAAGCTTAAAAGTCTTATTGTGATGTCGCTTTTACCTCTTGTTACAAAGGTTGCGCGCTCTCTTGCAAGACGCTCGTCGGATCCTGTTGAAGATATTGTTCAAGTGGGCTCTATCGGGCTTTTAAAGGCTGTTGACCTTTATTCATTTGACAAAAGCACAAACTTTAAGACTTATGCAACTTATCTTATAACGGGAGAAATAAGACATTATCTGAGGGATAAAACCTCCATGATACGGGCGCCCCGAGAAATCAGAGAGTTGTCTTACCGTGTGCATAAAATTACGCTGGAGTTAACCGAAAAGTACGGCATGGCGCCTACGGATGAACAGCTTGCAAATGCGCTTCAAATGCCTCCGAAAAAAATAAAAGAAGTTATTGACATAGACAGAAGAACAAGCACTATATCAATTGACCAGATAACGTCCGGCGAGCCCGAAAACGGGCAAAACGCTTCAATTGCGGATAAAATTCCCGATGAAAGCTTAAATGTCGGGAATGAGATTTTTGAGAACAGAATGATTCTTGAAGAAGCTATAAATTCTCTTTTGCCCGAAGATAAAGAAATTGTTACTTTGAGTTTTTATGAAGGTTTGAACCAGAGGGAAATATCAGAAAAGCTCAATATGAGCCAAATGCAAATTTCCCGTAAAATGAAAAAAGCTTTATCAAAACTTTTTAAATTCGTTTCAAGCAGAGGGGTGGTTTTTTATGAATGAAATTATGAAAGACCCTTTGGCGATAACGGTTTTTGGGGTTTGGTTTTTTATAGCGGGGCTCTGTATCGGAAGTTTTTTAAATGTTGTTATTTTAAGGGGGTTTTCAAACGAGAGTATTGTTTTTCCTCCTTCAAAATGTCCTTCTTGCGGCAAAAAACTAAAATGGTGGATGAACATACCCGTTTTATCTTATATTTTTCTTAAAGGAAAGTGTTATTTTTGCAAAAAGCCGATTTCGCTTCAATATCCGATTGTTGAGTTAACCGTCGGGCTGCTTTTTTTGTTTGTGTTTTTAAAATTTTCATTCACAATTTCAACTCTTTTTTATTTAATCGGGGTTTGCCTTGTTGTTGTTATGTGTGTTTGCGATATAAAAGAGAATGTTATTTTTGATATTCATTCATACCTTTTAATTTTATTTGGGATTATTTTTAATGTTGTAAAGGATGGGGCATACGGCTTTTTTACCGCATTTTCGGGTGCATTGACAGGTTTTTTAATATATGAGATTTTTGCAAGAACCGGCTCTTTATTTTTAAAACAGAGAGCCTTCGGAGAAGGCGACAGCCTTATCGGGGCTGGAATCGGAGCATATTTCGGGGCTTTGTCCGCCGTTGTATCAACGGGTTTAAGCGTTCTTACAATGGGGGTTTTTACCTTTCCTTATTTTTTTATTGATTCTTATAAAAAAGGCAAAAAAAAGACTGTGGAAGCTCTTTCATTTGCGCTTTTTTTGATATTTTTCGCTCTTATAGTTTCAAAATTTAATCTTATAGAAGGGCTTTTTTCTTCGCTTATTTTTCTTTTAATTATGATATTTTCCGTTATATGGTGCATAAAAGGAATATTTTCCGATATGAAATCTGCCATGGGAGATGATGGCGATTCTGAAGAAAAATTTTGCATGCTCCCCTTTGGTCCTGCTATGGGAATTTCATTTTTAGCCGTAATATTTTTTGGGGACGAAATCAGAAATTTTGTTGTGTCTTATTTTTCATAAGCTCTGTTTGTATATTTATTCAAGGCGCAACGCTGTTTTTTAATTTGTAAACAAATGTAAATATAAAACGCATAAAAAGACAATTTTTTTATTTGTATATCCTTTATATATATGTAAGATATAACACACGAGGAAAACAAAATGGCAACAGAAATGAATATTACGGCTTCAAATCCTTTTTCAAACGCTACCGATATTATTCATTTCAGCAATATCGAAGGGCTTAAATCCACGCTTGATGAAATTGATTGCGCTAACATCAGAACCTCGTTTAAAACAGCTAAAGACCCTATTTATTTAGCATTTGACCATATCGACAAACAACCGTTGAAAAAGGTCGCAAAAGATTTTGTAAGAGATTTATCAGACGGATTCGTTGAATTTATTACTTCAATTCCGTCATTTATACAAGGTTAATTTTATACCGCAATTGGAGAGGGAAAGTATAGATTTTTAAGGCAGTTTAAACTGCCTTTTTTCTTGCAAAATTCTGGTCTTGATATTAAAATTTTGTCCATAAGAGGTATTTTTTATGATAGAAAAATTATGTTGTTTTTTGAGCAGTTTAAAAATGACTGTAGTTTCAATGTTCTTTTTGCTTGTAAGCGTTTTTACAGCAGTTTTTAAAATAAATTCTCCGCTTGATTTTTCTGTTTTTACCGTTTTAATTTCCGGAATCCCTATTTATTACTGGGGGCTTAAGGCATTTTTTTTAAGAGGGAAAATGACCGCCTCTCTCTTGATTTCAATTGCTATGACCGCAGCAATTTTAACCGGAGAAACTTTTGCCGCAGCCGAAGTTGCCTTTATTATGGCTCTGGGGTGGATTCTTGAGGATTTAACCATTGACAAAGCAAAAAAAGGTCTGAAAAGGCTCTTTAGCCTTGTTCCGCAAAATGCAAGAAAAATCAATAAAGAAAATGGTGCGGAAGAAATTATCCCCGCGCAGTTTGTTAATTTAAAAGATACGATAAGAGTTCTTGCGGGAGAGGATTTTCCCGTAGACGGAGTTATTATATCGGGGCAAACTGCCGTTAACCAAGCTGTTATGACAGGAGAATCAATTCCTGTTGATAAAAAAGAAAACGATGAAGTTTATTCGGGCACAACAAACTGCTTCGGGGTTGTTGATGTTCAAGTTACCAAAGAGTATAAAGACTCTTCAATTCAAAAACTAATCAGGCTTATTAAAGAGGCGGAAAATAAAAAAGCGCCCACCGAAAGAATTGTTGACAGATGGGCTTCCGTGTTAATTCCTCTTGCCGTTTTGTTTGCGATTGCCGTTTATTTTGCAACGGGTGAAATTTCAAGAGCGGTAACGGTTCTTGTTGTTTTTTGCCCCTGCTCTTTTGTTCTCGCAACTCCAACGTCAATTATGGCAGCCATCGGGCATGGAACTAAAAACGGCATAATCATCAAAACAGGTGAGGCTCTTGAAGCAATGGGCAAATGCGAGGTTTTTGCCTTTGATAAAACGGGGACTTTAACAAAAGGGAGGCTTGCTGTTTCAAACGTAGAAACTTTAGCCGATATCTCTAAAGACGAACTTTTATATATAGCTTCGTCTGCAGAAAAGAAATCCGAACATCCTATCGGGCGTGCGATTGTTGATTATGCCCTCTCAAAAAACTTCAAACTCAATGAAACGACCGATTTTAAGCTTTTGTCAGGAAAAGGGGTTTATGCCAAATTAGAAGGAAAAAGGATTTATATCGGAAATGAAAAATTTATGGAGGATAACGGAATTGAATTATCGAGCGAATTTAAAAAAGCCGTTAATTCAAAAAGGCTTGATGGCAAAGTTACTTTGATTGTCGCCGTTGATAAACTTCCTAGGGGGTTAATTGCATTGTCAGACACTTTAAAAGAGTCTGCCCTTAAATCCGTAAATTTAATAAACAGTTTCGGCGAAACCGTATTATTAACCGGCGACAATTCTTTAACGGCAGGATATTTTGCAAAAAAAGCGGGAATTAAAACCGTTTTTGCAAATCTCCTTCCGAAAGAAAAAGGGGATAAAATTGAAGAGTATAAAAAACAAAACAAATATGTCTGTATGCTGGGCGACGGCGTTAATGATGCGCTTGCTCTCAAAGTTGCCGATGTTGGGGTTTCCATGGGAACATTCGGGTCTGATATTGCAATAGAAAGTTCGGATATTATAATTACGGGTGATGACCTTATAAAAATTCCTTATCTGAGAAATTTATCAAAATTAACAATTAAAACAATTAAGACAAATATTATAATTTCAATGACAATAAATTTTGTTTCGCTGACTTTGTCCGCTCTCGGTGTTTTAAATCCGGTTACAGGCGCTATTGTGCATAATTTTGCTTCCATTCTGGTTGTTTCAAATGCCGCACTTTTATACGATAAAAAAATATCGGGCGCAAAATAAAATCCGCTTTAATTTTATATCAGTTTTTTATTTATTCTCCGATTTGAATTGCCCGCTGCGACATTGTTCTTGCAATTGACATAACCCCTAAGCTTGCCTCGTAAGCTCTTTGAGCTAAAACGGCGTCTGCAATGTCAACCATGGGGTTAACGTTAGACATTCTCACATACCCTTCTTCGTCAGCGTCAGGGTGTCCGGGGCGATAAATTTTTTCTCCTTGCGTCGGGTCCTCTACCAGCCCTGTGAATCTTACCCCGCCCGATATAAAGGGAATTGTCCCTATGCCGAAAACATCTTCTTTCATAGTGTTTAAAAGTCCGGCGAAAGAAATATCTTCGGTTGCGTTTAATACGGGAATTTTTCTTACATAATTCGGAGTATCAAGGTTTGCGATGTTTTGCGCCGCAACTTGAATTCTTTTTGAGTGAACATTTAAACCCTGTCTGCCGACTTCAAATGTATCAAGTATTCCCATAAATTTTACCTTTCATTAACTGCCGACATTAATTGCCGTTTTCATTTCGGTGATGATTGAACTTAAATGTTTTGAAGCAACGCTGTATATCATGGAATTTTTTTGCATAAGGGCAAGTTCATCCGTTACGGAAAGCGTCTGCTGCCTTGCTTCTATGACCCCTGAGGGACCCAGCTTTTGGCTCAGTCTTGTTTCAAAGGGGCTGTTCATAGTGTTTAAATATTGAGAAAATTCAACATCTTTCCTTACGTAATTTGGGGTGTCCATGTTTGCGACATTGCCCGATATGGCTTCTTGTCTGTTTGCTATTAAATCAAGCATTATCTTCGCTTTTTGAATAGGACTGTTTGGTAGATAGCTCATTTATTATTACTGCCTTATATTAATTGCTTTTTCATACATTGAATCAACCGCCTGCATTAAAGTTGTGGAGGCTAAAAGCGAGGCGTTAACCCTCATTACTTGGTTGACATGGTCAAATATATCAACGTTTGACCTCTCAACCGAATATTGTGAAATTCTTGAATGGTCTAATACGAGCTGTTCTTCGCCCGATATGTCGGTTTTTATATATTTGTTATCTCCGACTTCTTTTAAGCCTTCCGGATTTTGAAAAATAACAACGGGTATGTTTCCTTTATATTCAGGCTCTTTTGATAAATCGGTATAAGTATAAACGTCGCCGTTTTTATCAATTTTAACTTTTAGGGCATCGGCGTTAATTTGAATCCCCGCGCCTACAATATCCCCCGATTGAGTCATTAATATGCCGTCTTTTCCGAGGCAAAAGGCGCCATCTCTTGTATAAAATATTTCGCCCGATTGCGAGGTAACAGGAATAAACCCGGGACCGTTCAAAGCAACATCCAGTTCTCTTTTTGTAACCTGAATACTTCCTTGAGTGTGGTCTGTTCTTACAACTCCGTTTGCATATCCGTTTTCGCCGAGAATTTCTTCAAAGCGAGTAGCCTTGTAACCGTTTGTTGTCCAGTTTGAGATATTTTCGGAATAATAGCCCATGCGCTCAAACTGAGTCAGAGCGTTGATTGTATTTCTTCTTATAATTCCCTGTAAATTATATCCGCTTGGCATTTATTTTATTATGAACCTCCCAACTGTTGGATAGCATTTGTCAAAGCGTCATTTTGGAGCATAAAAAGTTCTCTGTTGGCGTCAAAATTCTTCCTATAGGGAAGCATTTCCAAAAATTCCTGTGCTAAATTGACATTTGAAAATTCAAGACATCCCTGTTTAAT
>CAYUWO010000019.1:0-17654 GCA_964448535.1 uncultured Gammaproteobacteria bacterium
CCCCCCCCCCCCCCCCCCCCCCCCCCCCCCCCCCCCCCCCCCCCCCCCGCCCCCTAGAGGGATTTACATAGTTTTTTATAAAAAAAACCGAGATTGAATCCCGGCTAAAACAGTTTACGAGTGAGAGAGCAAATATGCACAACATAATAATATAAATTTTGATTATGTTTGTAAATTGCCTGATTAGACAGGGTGCTATACGTATAAACTCTCTTTTACCATTTTAATTGTTTCAAAAATTTTATTCAGGCTTTCTTCTTTTATGCAATACGGGGGCATTACATAAACAGTGTTCCCTAAAGGTCTAAGCAAAACACCGTTTTCTAAAAAAGATTTATACATTAAGGGGGCGTTTTTTGAGGTGTAATTATTTTTTGCCCCGTCTATTTCAAAAGCAAAAATATCGCCCATGATTCGTGCGTTTTTATAACTGTCTGAATGTTTTTTATAATAGTTATTAATTCTTTTAACATCTAAAAGCGGTTTTTTATCTTTCCATAAATCAAGGTTGGCGCTTGCTGCAGCAAGGCAAACGGGATTTGCTGTATAACTTGAAGAGTGAAAAAACATCTTCGATTTATCCGAGTCAAGGTATGCTTCATAGATTTCTTTTGTGCACAGAGTTGCTGCCAAGGGCAAATTTCCGCCCGTTAAACCTTTAGAGAGGCAAATAATATCAGGGATTATGTTTGATTGTTCAAAAGCAAACATTGTGCCGACTCTTCCAAAACCCGTCATAACCTCATCCAAAATAAACATTACATCATATTCTTTTGAAAGCTTGTACAGCTCATCAAGCATAAAAGGCTTATAAAAAAGCATTCCGCCCGAACCTAGAACCAAAGGCTCAAGAACAATTGCGCCTATTTCATCCGCAGATTTTTTTAATATTTTTTTATACGCTTCAATTGTTTTTTCTTCCTGTCCTTCGGAAGGAAAAGGCAGCCTTAAAACCTCAAAAAGCATTTTTCTGTATGGCAAATTGAAAATGGAATCTCCGCCGGATGACATTCCTCCAAAGGTATCCCCATGGTAAGAATGTTCAAGCGCAACAATTTTAGTTTTATTTTTTTTAAACTTGTTAAAATAGTATCCGACAGCCATTTTTAGCGCAACTTCAACGCAAATTGAACCGGAATCGGAATAAAAAACGTAAGAAAACTTATCGGGGAGAAATTTTTGAAGTTTGTTTGCAACATCAAGCGCAGGGGTGTGGGTAAAACCCGCAAAAATAATTTGCTGCATAATTTCCGCTTGTTTCTTAATGGCGTTGACAATATAAGGGTTGCTGTGCCCTAAAGTGTTGACCCACCACGAAGATATGCCGTCAATTATTTTTTTATTATCTTTTGTTATTAAAAATTCGTCTTTTGTTTCTTTTATTTCAAACACGGGCTCGTTTAATCCGTGCTGCCAAAAAGGGTGCCAAATTTCCACTGTTATAAATTATCCGTTTTAAATACTTTTATGGTAACATACTATAAAAACATATTAATTAAAAGAAGGAGAATAAAAATGTCAAGAAAACCGATTATTGCAGGAAATTGGAAAATGCACAACAATTGTGAAGAAAGCATAGCGCTTGTCGAGGGCTTAAAAGAAAATCTTAAAAACTTGAGCGCTGATTCGCTTCCCGAAGTTGTAATCGCTCCGGTGTTTACTTCGCTTTATGCCGTAAATAAAAAATTACAAGAATGCAAATGCGGGAAAATTAAACTTGCGGCTCAAAACTGTTATTTTGAACCAAAAGGTGCTTTTACGGGAGAAGTTGCAATTCCTATGTTAAAAGATTTTGATACAAAATATATCATAATAGGACACTCCGAAAGAAGGCAATATTTCGGGGAAACGGACGAGATGATTAATAAAAAAGCTATTGCCATTTTAGAAAACGAACTCCTCCCGATTATTTGCTGCGGAGAAACTCTTGAACAGAGAGAAGGAGGAGTAACAGACAAACATATAACAAATCAAATCGCAAAAGCCCTTGAAAACATTTCGCCGGAAAACACGGCAAAGTCGGTCATCGCATACGAACCAATCTGGGCTATAGGAACAGGCAAAACTTGCGATTCAGCCGAAGCAAACAGGGTTATTAAAATGATTAGAGAAGTTGTAAGAAATTTAAAGGGGGATTTTGCCGCAGATTCAATCAGGATTTTATACGGCGGTTCGGTTAAACCCGAAACAATTAATGAACAAATGGCGCAATCCGATATAGACGGCGCACTTGTCGGCGGCGCAAGCCTTAAAGCAGACAGCTTTGCTAAAATTGTTGAAGGGGCTATGGCAAAAATAAAATAAGAGAATATCTTAAAATATATACAAAAAAGCACTTTTTTGATATAATTCGGAAATGAATCAAAAAGACATTGAAATTATCAGAAATTTGCAAACAGAGCTTGATTCCCTTATCGGAAATATGGGGGGTCCTTTTCTTGCGGCAATTTATGATAAAAGCTACAATTTAATTGCAAAAGCTCAAAATTCTGTTCTTATTGACAACTGCTCAATGAACCATGCGGAGGTCAACGCGGTTAAACTTGCCGAGGACGCTCTAAAAAGCTATAACTTAGCCCCTTATGACCTTGGGATTTACGTTACAAGCGAACCTTGCATAATGTGCCTTGGCGCAATTCTTTGGTCGGGGATTAAAAGGGTTTATTTTTCCGTTCCTTCTCCCGTTGTTGAAAAAATCACCGGATTTAACGAAGGATATAAGCCAAACTGGATTGAAAAATTTAAAGAATACGGAATTGAAGCCTATGGCGGTATTGAGGAAGAAACAGGAATTAAAGTCCTTGAAAAATATGTGCGGAAGGGCGGAATAATTTATAAACCGGAATAAAAATCAAACAGAGCGCAATTTAAAAAATAAAAGAAATTAAAAAGGCGGGATAAACCCGCCTTTTTAAAGTTTTAAGCTTCCTGTCTTTTTTGGAAACACTCTTTACAATATATTTCTTTTCCTTCAATAGGTTTAAAAGGAACTTTAGTTTGTGCGCCGCATTCAGAGCATGTAGCTTCATACATTTTTTTTCTGCTTTTTTGGCGTCTTAATTGTCTGCACTCAGGGCATCTTTTCGGTTTGTTAACAAGTCCTTTTTCGGCGTAAAATTCCTGTTCGCCTACAGTGAAGACAAATTCTTTTCCGCAGTCCTCACATTGAAGGGTTTCGTCTTGATACATTTTGGTCTCCTTAGGTTGTTGATTTGTAAATTAACTATTTTAATTTTAATATTCTTTAACATATTTTGCAATAGATTATATTAAAATTGATAAAAAAGCGTTTTTTTGATATCCTGTATTAGAAATTTATATAAAGGCGCTTTTTTATGATTAAACCGTGGGATGAATATTTTATGGAGATTGCAAAAACATGCGCTTCAAGATCAAATTGTTTAAGGGCAAATGTCGGCGCGGTCATTGTCGGGGATGACAAAAAAATCAAGGCCACGGGCTATAACGGCACTCCTTCAAAAGTTGTATCCTGCAATGAGCTCGGATACTGTTACAGAATAAAAAACAATATAAAATCCGGCACAAGATATGAAACCTGCCGCTCAATACATGCCGAACAAAACGCAATCATTCAAGCCGGACAGGACAGGTGCAAAGGCTCAACAATGTATATTTTCGGACATACAATGATTTGTATTTTATGCAAAAGGTTCATCGTTCAAGCAGGTATAAAAGACGTATTTCTTCAAAAAGAATCGGGGAATAAGATTGAGCATGTTTTTGTTGAAGAAATTAAAAAAGAACTTTCTGATATGACCCTTCCGGTCTAGAAGGATTAAAATGACTAAAGGATACAGCGCAAAATGGATTATGGCGCAAGACGGAAACGTATATGAAGATTGCACCCTTATAGTTGAAGAAGGGCGAGTAGTTGAAATTGTAAAAACAGATTCAATAAAACAAGACACCGTTAAACATCTTAAAGATTTTAACAATGCCGTTATAACGCCGGGGTTTATTAACCTGCACAATCATCTTCAGTATACGAACATAGGAAAAACAAAATTAAAAGGGTTTAAAGAAACAGTTAAAAAGCTTTTTACCGATTTTAAAAAACATTATCACCTTGCGGGCATTCCAAAAAGCTCATATACCTATAAGCTGGCAGATTTATTATCCGAATATTTTTGCTACACAAGAGAGGATAAAATAAAATCTTTCAGGCGCGGGCTTGAGCTTTCCGTTTTGAACGGAACAACCTGCATTTGCCAGCTTTCAAAGGAAACAAAGTATTTTGAAGTGTTAAATGAAATTCCTGTTAAAACTTATCTTTTCTTTGAGCTTTTTTCAGACTCCGCAGAATCTTCCAAAGAAGAATTTAGAAACATTCAAAAAAGAATTGATAAGCTTTTAAAACAAAAATCCGAAAATACCTTTGTCGGGGTTGCTCCGCATAATATAACCTCTGTACATAAAAGGCTTTTTAAAATTCTTGCAAAATACTGCAAGAAAAATAACATTCTGATGACAATAAGGCTCGGAGAATCAAAAGACGAAGTCGACTGGGTTAAATACGGCTTTTCCGATTCGGACGTTTTAAACGCTTTTTGCGGGAATAAAAAATTTGAGCCTTACATTCAGGGGGTAAGCCCTGTTGTTTACCTCAAGGGGATGAATGTTTTAAACAAACAAACAATCGCAACATACGGAAACTATTTAACGGAAGAAGATTTAGAGATTTTAAAAGAAAACAAGGTTTCTTTCTGTTTTTGCCCGAGAGTTTCAAAGAAATTGCATGAAAAGGTTCCGGATTTAAAAACTGTAGATAAAACTTTTGGCAAAAAATACGGGTTCGGAACAAACAACTTGGCGTTTAACGACGATATGAGCCTTTTAAATGAAGTAAAATCCGTTAATGACGGGGTTCTTAGCACGCAGGAAGTTATTTCGCACCTTACAAGCTATCCTGCTAAAATTTTGAGGTTAAACAATATTATAGGAAGTTTAGAACAGGGAAAAGACGCAGATTTTAACGTATTTAAACTCGAGGAGGACGAGGATTGGAAAGATGTTATTAAAAAAACCCGCCCGTATTATGTCTATGTAAAAGGACATAAAATGGTTTCAAGAGGCGAACTTGTCGACAAGATGAAATAAAGCTTTAAAGGCTTCGGGGATATTTTATGTTTTTCGGTTATGCGCTTGTGGACAAGCTCGGCGCAATTATGACAAACTGCCTTACAAGCTCTCTGTCCCATTGAATATCGGCGCCCATTTTTAAAATTTCGCAAGCCTTTTCAACCCCAAGCCCTTTTCTGTAAGGTCTGTCAGATACAAGAGCATGAAAAGCGTCTGCAACTGCAACAATTCTGGCATGCAAAGGAATTTCCTCACCCTTTAGCCCGCATGGGTAGCCCGAACCGTCATAGTGTTCATGGTGATATTTAACAATCGGAATTAAATCTTTCAAAGATTCATTAGGCGCAAGCACCTTCTCGGCGCCGATAACAGGGTGTTGTTTCATAATTTCCCACTCCTCATCGGTCAATTTGGAAGGTTTTCTTAAAACATGTTCAGGAATGCCGATTTTGCCTATATCATGCAACAAACCGCCCAGCCTTATATGTTCGACTTCATTTTCCGGAAGCCCAATTGCCCTTGCCAGAGCTTCGGCATACCTTGAAACAAATGTGGAATGACCTTTTGTGTAAGTGTCTTTAGCGTCAATTGTGCTTGCAAGAGAAGTTACCACATCCAAAAGGTGAGAATTTGAAATTATCTGTTCGTTATGGAATTTATCAATAAGCTCTTCTTCAAGCTGAACGCCGATTTGAGCATGCTTTTTGGTTAAAACTTCCGCAAAACATTTCAAGGCTTCATCGTCCCAAAAGTTATAATCTTCGCTTGTTATAACCTGACAGTTGCCGGTTTCTTGAGATTTGCTTTTTGAAATATACATTGCTTGCTCTGCCAAAACAAGCAGTTTTTCTTGATTTTCAGACGACTTAGGATAAGCGGAAATTCCCATGCTGACTTTAATCGGACCGACATCATCAATACAGACGCAAGAAATAACATAAGATAAGTATTCGGCTATATATTTTGCTTCCTCTAAAGAGGTGTTGGGCATAATAACGGCAATTTCATCCCCGCCGAATCTTCCTGCAAAATCGTTATTTCTGATATTTTGTTTAATTTTGCGGGCAACGGCTTTAATGACCTCATCCCCTTTTGCATGCCTTAATTCTCTGTTTATTCTTGAAATATTTGCAATATCGGTTATTAAAACGGACAAATTATTACTTGAAGCCGAAGCAATTTGAATTTGTCTGTGTAATTCTTCTTGGAAACATTTATGATTGGCAAGCCCCGTTAAAGCGTCCGTATCGGAATTTGTTTCAACATATTCAAGAAGCTCTTTATTTTTAACAAAAAACCCCAGAGCACTTGCCGTTAAGCGGCAAAATTCAATTGCATGATCGATGTAATGTCCGCCTATAATGTAAACCCCGATACATTCTCCAAAAACAATCATGGGTATAATAGCGCATGAGGCATGAGTTTGATACCAAGAGCTTAAAAAATTGGTGTCTTGAACAGTAACGGTTTTTTTGGTTTGAACCGCCTTAACCACAGGGTTTTTATCTTCGGATAAAATGACTTTTGTGGCGTATGTTGAGCCCATTTTATCAACAAGCCTGATATTAACGCAATTGGAGCGCATATTGCAAAGCCCGAGCGCAGTAAACGTCATGCCGAGCTTATTAACTGCTATATTGTTTAAAGAATAGAAAAGCTGTTTTGGCTCTTTATTTGAAATAAATGCGTTGTTCACAAGGCGCATAATTTCTTGAAAATTAATGTTAAGGTGAGGCGAAAGAGGACATCTGATTTGCCCTGCGGAATAAAGTTTGTTTGCGGATGTTCTTGCTCCGATAGGAGAATTTGCATTCATTTGATTGCCGAAGATAGCCCCGAGAGGGTTCGTTATATTTGAGCGTTCCTTGTCGGCAAATGCCTTATTTTCCGTATTTTCCCGTTTAGTTTTCCCGTTTTCTGCCACTTAATTCTAACCTTAACAAAATCCTGTTATATTATAAGAAGTTTAAAAGCGTAATTAATTGTTAGTTTGAACCCAAATTGTTACAAAATTGTAATAGTTATACATCCGACTGCCTTCACCACTTGCTTATCATATCATTTTTAGGAACAATCCGCAAGTCTTTTAAAGACGATTTTTCGCCTCTCACTATTTCTATATTTGATTTGGGCAAATTCAAAATTTTTGATAAATATTCAATTATGCCTTTGTTTGCTTTCCCGTCAACGGCGGGTTTATTTATTTTAACTTTTATAATTTCATCGTTATAAATTTCAAGTAAATTTTTTGAGGAATTGGGAACAACTTTAATTTTTATAATAAAAGGCTCTTTTGCATTATTTATTTTTTTAATAAGCTCTTTTTTAATTGAATCCATAATATTTTCCTTGAATAAAATACTTTTAATGGTATATAGAAAAATTTCAAAAAAAGTTGTATTATATCAAGAACAATTATAAGGCAAAGTATCTTGAAATGACACCTCTTACACATTTTTTGGAAGTCAAAAAAATTTTGGAAGCACAAAACAGGCGCCGTGAAGATATTGAAAAAATCGAGGCGGCATACCTTTTTGCCTCAAAACTTCATGAAGGGCAATACAGAGTGTCTGAAGAACCTTATATTATCCACCCCATTGAAGTTGCAAAAATTTTAACCGAGCTTAAAATGGATACAAACACCATTGCCGCTGCGTTTTTGCATGACATACTTGAAGATACCGACACGGAACCGGAAGAAATTTCAAAAAACTTTGGAGATGACGTTTTAAAGCTTGTAGACGGAGTTACAAAACTGGGTAAATATCGGTTTAAATCGAAAGAAGAAAGACAGGCTGAAAACTTCAGGCGGATGTTTATTGCGATGGCGGAAGACGCCAGAATAATTTTTTTAAAGCTGGCAGACAGGCTCCACAATATGCGCACTTTGAATTATATGGCAGCAAATAAGCAAAAAAGAATCGCTCAGGAAACCCTTGATATCTTTGCTCCGCTTGCAAACCGGCTCGGTATAGGGAAAATTAAAGCAGAACTTGAAGATTTATCTTTAAGATATATTGACCCCGAAAAATATTATCAAATTGCAAAACTTGTTGCTCAAACAAAAAACGAAAGAGCCGACCTTGTAAACTCGTTAATTGAAATAACAAAACGCCACCTTGAAGAAAACGGAGTTAAGGCAACTATATACGGCAGAGCAAAACACTACTATTCGATTTATAACAAAATGAAAAGGCTTAATGTAAGCTTTGATCAGCTCTACGATATTGTTGCAATCAGGGTAATAGTTAAAGATGAAAAAGATTGCTATAATGCGCTCGGCATTATTCACTCTCAATTTAAACCAATCCCCGGACGTTTTAAAGATTATATAGCAATGCCTAAAGGAAATATGTACCGCTCTTTACATACATCCGTTATAGGGCTTAAAAATAAACCGTTTGAAATACAAATAAGAACGGAAAAAATGCATGAAGTCGCCGAATACGGGATTGCGGCGCACTGGAGATATAAAGAATCGGGTTCCGTCAAGGCGCAGGACAGCGCAGACATCAAATTTAACTGGATGAGAAAACTTATTGAAATTTCAAAAGATGAAACAGACGCAAAAGAGTTTGTCGAATCGGTTAAATTAGACTTATTTTCAGATCAGGTTTTTGCTTTTTCTCCCGCAGGAGATGTAATAGATCTTCCCTTCGGCTCAACCCCCGTTGATTTCGCATACAGAATTCATACCGAAATCGGACACAGAACCGTTGGCGCCCTTGTAAACGGAAGAATAGTACAGCTTGACACAAAATTGAAAAACGGCGACATTGTAGAAATTTTAACTTCAAAACAGTGTATGCCAAAAATAGATTGGCTTGATTTCGTTGCCACAAAAAATGCTTCAAGCAAAATAAGAGGGTGGTTTAAAAAATATAAAAGGGAAGACAACCTTGAAATCGGGCGTGCGAACCTTGAAGCCGAACTTACAAAAACCGTTTTTGACGAGCTTTTAAAAAGCGGAGAAATTGACCGCACGGCTCATGAAATGAATTATAAATCCGCAAATGACCTTTTTGCAGCGCTCGGTTACGGCGAAACAACCTTAAGAAAAGTTTTAAACAAAATTAAACGCCCCGCTAAAGAGGACTTAACAAGAATTGACCATGAGGGAGAAACTTATAAGAAAAGAAAAGGCACAAGGAAAAACGACATAATAGGGCTTGAAGATATGATGTGGTCCCTTGCAAAATGTTGTTCTCCTTTGCCCGGAGAACCGATTGTAGGCGTTGTTACACGCTCTAAGGGAGTTTCTGTTCACAGGCTCGATTGTAAATGTCTGTTTGATATTGACCCTAACAGAATGATGGATATAAGGTGGTCCGATACAATTTCTCAGGGCACATACGTTGCACATTTAAGAATTGAAGCGCAGGAGAGAGTAGGGCTTCTTAAAGATGTTCTTGTCAAAATAGCGGACACAAACACAAACATGTCTTATGCAAACAGTTACTCGAAAAATAAAAAATTCGGGATAATTGACCTTGGAATTGAACTATCCGACATAGAAACCCTAAAAAAAATCATAACGAACCTGCAATCCATGCCGGATGTATACTCGGTTCGAAGATTACAGCAAAAAAACGAACCCGGATTCCAGCGGCAAAACAAAAAAAATTATAAAAAACGCCCTCAATTTAAAAATAATGCCACAACAACAAAGACAAATGGAAATAAATAAAACCCTTACAAAAAACAGCAGCCTTGTTTTAGCACTCGGATTTTTCGACGGGATACATGCCGCACATCAAAAATTAATTGAAAAAGCGGTTTTTTTATCCCGGGAAAACGGGCTTGAGAGCGCTGTCATAACATTTGACAGGGCGCCTTCCTCGATTATTTTAAATAAAAGAGAAGAATATATCACTTTGAACCCGTACAAAATTAAACTTATTGAAAGTATGGGAATAGACAAGCTTTTTATTCTTGATTTTAATAAATTTAAAAATATGAGAGCGAATGATTATATCAAAAACGTAATAATTAAATATTTTAACCCAAAATTTGTCATAACGGGGTTTAATCACACATTCGGCTTTAAAAAAGAAGGAAACGGGGAACTTTTATCCGAGTATTACAACGATTTTCAATATATTCAAATTCCTTCCGTCAAAATAAACGGTCTTACGGTTTCAAGCACCCTTATAAAAAACTTTATAAAACAGGGCGATATAAAAGAAGCAAACGCTATGCTCAAGAGAACCTTTTCTGTTAAAGGGAAGGTTGTTGCGGGGGCGCAAATTGCCCGCAAGTTAGGATACAAAACCGCAAATATAATTTGGAACCAAGAAATTGTTAAGCCAAAATACGGGGTATATGAAGGGTATGGCATATATCAGGATAAAAAATATCCTGCGCTGATTAATTTCGGAATACGCCCCAGCGTTGATAAAGAATTAAAAGAAACTCTCGAGGTTCATCTTCTTGGTTTCAATCTTGATATTTATAACAAAGAAATAGAAGTCGGTTTTAATTTAAAAATTCGTGATGAAAAAAAATTCAGCTCTCTTGAAGAATTAAAAAATCAAATTGACAACGACTTTAAAAGCTTAAAGCATAATTGCGGTGAATAACGTTATAAATAAAGAACATGCCATAAGATATAAACCCATAAAATTTACGTTAACCATTTTTTTTCTCCTTTTTTTGACAAGGACATATTAAAATGATTTTTTAATTTTGTGTCTTAACCATATTAACTAGCCTTAATTTCCCTTCATATTTTTTGATGATTTAACTTATTTATAGTAAAATCTTTTCTGTAAACTACACAAAGGTGCTTTATTATGAAAAAGTTTTTAAAGATACTCGGGATAGCCGTTTTGGTATTAATAGCGGGCGCATACATCTATTTTCTTAAGTTTTTACCCGAACAAATTGATTTAAATGTATATATTCCTCAAATTCAAAAAGCGGTTAAAGAACAAACCGATTTTAATATTAAAATCGGCAACATAAAACTTTTTACAACTCCCTCGCTGCAAATCGGCGCAAAAATAAGCGACGTTTCAATTGACCTTCCCGATGGCTCTACCCTGTTTAGGACAGCCGGAGCAAAAGCAAAACTTTCACTTTTAAGGCTTTTTCTTTTGAATGTAAGAGTATCTGAAATTTCCGTATATAAGCCCTATTTAAACCTTGAAATTGCAAACAATAAAGAATTTAAGGCGGTTAAAGTCGTTGAAAGCCTTTTAAATGAAATTGAAAAAAATAAAACAACCGAAGAATTGACCGTCAAAAAAGAAGGGTTTGACCCTCTTACAATTATAAGGATTGATGTTCCCGATATCAAAGTTTTTGATTACAGAGCTTATATTTATGACAAGTTATCGGATGAATACCTTCTTATACGGGGGGACAAGGCAAAACTCGGATATTTTAACGGAAAAAGAGCTGCTCTTAAAACAAAGGCGGACCTTTATTTAAATAAAGATAAACAGGTAGGTTTCGACATAGATATCAATTCGTTTATCCCAAAACCCCAAGAGCTTGACGAAGAGGACGACCCCGCAGCAAGAGCCGAAATGCCTTTTATTAATCCGGTTTTAACCTATAAAACTTATGACCCGAAAGGCGAAATTATAGCAAAGCTCAAAATTGATGAAAACAAAAAGGGCTTAAAGTTAAAAGGGGAAGCAGGGCTTGAAGATTTAACCTTAAACATCAACGGATATAAAATTCCGAAAAGTCATTTAAGGGCTAAATTTAGCGGAAATAAAACTTTTATTGATACCGATTTATATCTTGCCGATAAGCAGTCATTAGCCATTTACGGCACGGTTAAACAAAAAAAACATCCCGATATTGATTTAACAATATTCTCTAACGGTGTATATTTTAACGATATAATCCTTTTATCAAAAGCAATTATGGATTCTTTAGGGATAAAAAACGCTCTCGGAAACATAAAAGGGCAGGGGTGTTTTGTAGCGAACGCCAACATTAAAACAAACTCAAAAACCATAAAATCAGACGGCTCTCTGGAAATTAAAAACGGCGCAATTATAAATTCCAAAACAAAATTAGGTATAACCGACATAAAAGCAAACGTGCTCCTTAATGAAAACACTTTAAAAATCAAAGATACAGGGCTTAAAATAAACAACGGGAATATTCTTGCCGATGGTTTAATTGATCAAAAAGGAAACACGGATATTAAATTAACCGCAACAAGACTTCCTATTGCAGTTTTATTTAATGCGTTTGCACCAAATGATATAAAATCTCAGGTTAACTTCTCAAACGGATATTTAAACCTTAACGCAAATATCAAGGGCAAATTAAAAGACGCTCTTTCAACAATTGACGCACATATTGAAAACCTTGTTTTATCCGATAAATTAGGAACATGTTTTTTAACAAACGAGGATTTAAAAATAAATGCGGAAATAAACAGAAGCAAGCCTAAAAAACAAGATTTAGCCGGAAGGATTCAAAACAGCGGGTTTAGAATCACTCTGCCTTATGCAAAATCCGCCATAAAAAATAATGAAATTGACATTGATTTTAATGACGAAGTTATTGCGCTGGAACCGACCGAAATAAAAATTAATTCTTTTACAAATATAAATTTATCCGGAACGGTTAAAAATTATATGAAAAATCCCGAAATTAACATAACATCAAAGGGCAATCTCTATGCCGCCGAGCTTAAACAGCTTTTAGGCACGGTTTGCGCCCCGTTTATTGACGCTAAAGGGGTTATACCCGTTAAATTATCAATTTTAGGAAATGCAGGAAAACAGACCCTTAGGGTTCAGATTGCCTCCGACAAAAACAACTATATAACGCCCGTCCATATACAATCTTTAAGCGGGAGTCAAACTGTTTCGCAGGCCCTTATAGATTTTAAAAGAAACAGGCTGAAAATCAAAGACACGGGGCTTTTTGTAAAGCAAACCCCCGGGGCTTTTTCGGATGAACTTGAAGAAAATATAACAGGGGCGCAACAAGTTATCGGGCTTGATGGAACGATTATGGGGCTTGATAAAAAAGAGCCCGTTATAAATTTGATAAGGGTAAACATTCAAAACCCGCTTGCATTTGACATAGCCGGTTTAAAAAATTCAAAAATGGAACTTAAGGGAAATCTTTCCGTTTTCGGAAATTTATCATCCCCCAGAACAAAAGGCGGCTTTATATTAAGCGACATTTCAATTCCCGATATAGATTTAAAAGCGGATAATGCCAAATTATCCTTTAGCGGGAAAGAAGGGAGTTTCTCAACCGAAGGGCTTACGGTTAACGGCTCTGATATCAAATTACAATCAAAAATCAATTTGGCATCTCTCCCGATTTTGCACCTTTATAACACAACGTTTAACTCTAACAATATTAATGCCGATAAGATAATTGAAACTTCAAAAAAAGCAACGGCGCTTATCCCAAAAGACCAAACGCCGAAAGAAACAGCCGACATTCCCGTTGTAATGTCAGGCGGGAAATTTGATATTAAAAATGCCAAAACGGGTGCTATTCTTGCAAAAAATATATCCGGAGATATGTCGTTATTCAAAAATATATTTTATATAAACAACTTTGTAACGGATGTATTTAAAGGAAAAGCGGGCGGAAATGTTAATGTCAATCTTATAAATTCACTCGTAAATGTTGATGTTCGAGGAAACGGAATGGACACAAACGAAGCGCTTATAACACTTGCCAACATGAAAGACACATTAACGGGCAAGCTCTCTTTTGACACGAAGCTCTCTTTATCGGGAGCAACCTATGAAGATCAAGTCAAATCATTAGACGGCGTTTTTCATTTTCTTATAGAAAACGGACAGGCGGGACCTTTTGCTAAAATCGAAAATCTGTTCTTATCAGAGAACATCAGAAACTCCGAATTTTTCCAAACAGCTATAGGTTCTTTTATAAATTCGGCTGTTTCCTTTGACACTTCAAGGTTTAAAGAGCTTGAGGGCAAAATTGCCTTTGATAAAACAGGAATTGCGCATGTCGACCCCATAACAATGACAGGCTCTGTTTTGTGCATTAAAATAGGGGGGGATATGGACATTTTAAATAACGAACTTGACGCACATGTCAGAGGAAGGCTGGGCTCGGCGGTGTCGTCGGTTTTAGGTCCTCTTGCAAACGTTAACCCCGTCAACATAGTTAAAGCAACCCCCGGACTAAATGTCGTTATGGCAAAAACGTTCTCCGTATTTTGCGAAAAAATCTCCAAAGAGGAAATGAATAAAATTCCTGATTTCACAAAAGACAAATCTGACCTTAGCGCAACAAAATTCCAGCTTATTTTAAGGGGGGATGTTGCTAAACCCTTATCAATGTTAAAATCTTTCAAATGGCTCGTAACAGAAGAAGAATATAAAATGGCGGAAGATTTTGTATCTTCAATTCCCGAAAACATGCCCGAGGGAATTTCAACTCTGGAAGAATTAAGAGCGTTCCAAGCTGAAGTCGAACAGGAAAGAGAAATGCAAAAAACTTTGATAGGAAAAGTAAAATTCTTCTTTAAGAAAGATAAAAAGAGCGTTAATTTATAAATGTCTAAATTTTACAAAGCCCGATTTAAAACAAACAATCGGGCTTTGTTTTTTATCATTATTTACGGGGAAAATCCCGCTTCAAGGCTATTTTTAAATTAAAGATTTTGCAAACAGATAATCAAATTCCGTATCAATATCAATGGCTTCTTTAGGAGTAACTCTCATTCTGTAAGGGTTTACGCCAAAATGATAATGCCATTTTTTAACGCTTTCAACAGGCGCCAGTATAACCCCGTTTGTAAATATCTCATATACAGGCAAATCTTGCGAATTGCAATGTTCTTTACCTGTTTTAAAATTTAAAGGTCCGTTTTTATCAAGTAAAAAATGTTGAAACGGAAGAACCGTGATTAAAGAGTCAAACCCTTCTTTTAATTTATCAAAATACAAATTTATTGCCTTGTTAAATAAAATATCGTCCGCAAAAGGGGATGTACAGCAAGACCACATTAAATGTTCGCCTTGAACGATTTCCGATATATAATCAAGAAAATCGGAAAACGGTCTTGACTCGTCCGCCAAGCTATAGGGGCGTTTGATTGCTATAGCTCCGTTATTTTGCGCCATTTCAAGCATAATATCCGAATCCGATGAAACAATTATTTCTCTAAGCCCCGCCGTTTTTTTCAGATAATTAATTTTATTTACAAGCAAATTTGAGGCGCCGAAAGGCAATATGTTTTTATTTGGGAGTCTTGAACTGTTTGCTTTTACGGGAATAACCGCAGAAATATTATTTTCCATTATAAAACACCTCTTTTTATATAACTTTGTGCTGTTTCTTTATTAAAGCCCGCCCCTTTTCTTGAATTATAAATTTCATATAAAATTTTCTTTATTTTATCAAGCGGAACTTTTTGATTAAGGAAAAATTCCGGATATGACCTGTGTACGTTAAGTTTTCCGCTGTAATAGTACGCCGGATGATATCCCCAGCTAAACTGCTCTTTTATGGGGTTAATATATTTGTTAATTGCAAATAAAACAAAATCTATATCGTAATTTGCGCCCAAATTTGAATTAGTATATTCTAAAATAAGCTCTAAAGGTAAATTCCCCGGAGCTCTCCCCATCCCGTAAAGGGAAGCATCCAAAAACACATTTCTTTTAGGGTTTTTAATTTTTAAAAAATATTGTGCAATGGCAAAGCTTAAATTCAGGTTCTCATTCAGGTGCAAATCAATTGATATATTTTGATTAAGATTTTCTTCAATAAAACCGTACAAATTTTTAAGCTTATCAAAAGTCAGGCTTCCGAACGTATCAACCATAGTAAGCGCAAACGGCTCAATTTTGTTAACTTCCTCCGCTAAAATCTTAAGCTCGTCTTTTTTATATCCTGTCATATTAACAGGGTTTAAAAAAAATTTATATCCCAAATCTTTAGCGATTTTACAATATTTTTTTGTAAGTTCAAAATCTTTATAATAAAACGCAAACCTCAAAAAATTAATTTTGCCCGTATTAGCCGAAAGCAAGCTTATATCATACCAATCCGGCCTTATCATAAGCGAAAATTCGGAATTTATAATGCAAGGAAGATATTTAAGCGCCTCTTCAACCTTATTATAGTTTGAAACATCCTTTGAAAACTCTCCGTTTTTTAAAAACCCAAGCTCAATAATATCGACCTTGGAATTATTTAAACAACTGACAATTCCTTTTATGCCGGCTTCTTTGAAATCGGCATTATTTACATGCCCTCCGTCCCTTAAAGTGCAATCCAGTATGTTTATCATATCTGACCTTCGGCTTTCATTGTGTTGATATAAAGAGTTGCGAGTTTGATATCCTCCTCATTTTTAATTTCGAGTGCCTCTTTTTTATTCAAAATAAATTTATACGGAACATTTCCCCAAAGATATTTCCACTTTTTCATATTTTCTCTTGACGCAAGCGAAATTGCGGATATCCAAAAATAGAGGCTGTTTAATTTGAAAGATTCTTTATGGTTTAGCCCCCTTTTAAAATTTACAGGTCCGTTATCGTCAATTACAAACCGCTTAAAAGGCAAAACCGATACAAGAGAATCATATCCTTCGTTTAATTTTTCAAAGTAGGAATTTATTGCTCTTAAATATACATTCTCATCCGAAAAAGGCGTGCAACAATTTGTCCAGAGGATATGTTCGGTTTTGACATGTTCTGTTACTGACATAACAAGAGCAGAGAGAGAATCTTCCCCGTTTCGTTTGAGGGCGTTAACATTGTATTTTTTTGCAATTTCAAGTATTTGCTCATTGTCTGAACAAACAAGTATTTCGGATAAATCCTGAAGTTTTTTTAGCTGCCCTATTTTGTGCTCAAGCAAATTCGTATCTAAAAAAGAAAGTAAATTTCTGTTTTTTATGTAGTAATCAAAATTCCTTGCGGGTAATATTGCCGTTATTTTTTTCATCACGCCCTCCATCTAAACCGCATTTTTTAAATTAAAACAATCCATACAAGTATTCGGGAAATATTCATTTATTACGGATTTAAAATAATTAAACTCTTGAAAAATAACCTCATCCGCATCAAAATAATCTTTTAACATATCAACTCTTATGTTTTCCAAAAGTATATTCTTTTGCGGCATAACATCATACAGGCATTTCTGAATACACATAGGAGTAGGCAGACACAGATATATTTTCTTTGTGTTAAGTTCTCTGAGCATTCCGCATAAAACCTTCAAAGTAAGCCCCGTAAATATAGCTTCATCAACAATAATTAAACTTTTATTTTCGACAAGTTCTTTTATGGGATATAGCTTAGAGTAAATAAATTTTTTCCGCTCGTCAGCGTCAGCTACGCTTAAATACCTCTGATTTAAAGATTGATTAACAATGGCGGGCAAATAGGGCTTATTAATTGCAAGCGACAAACCTATCGCATAATATATTCCCGTTTGAGGACAGGGAACAACCGCATCGGCAGATTGAATAATCTCGTCAGAGAGCCTGAGTTTACGCCCCCCCCCCGAGGGGGGGTGGGGGGGGGGGGGGGGGGTGGTGGTGTGTTTGGGGGGGGGGGCTTGGTTTGGTGGGGGGG
>CAYUWO010000019.1:17664-20651 GCA_964448535.1 uncultured Gammaproteobacteria bacterium
CCCCTAAGGCAACTCGAAACTGGGCGATGTTTTTCTCAAAAGAATACTCTACGGGGCTTTTTTTGTAGATATATTCAAGCACACAGGTTTTATTCAATGTATTTTGCAAATTACTCATTTAAAGCCCTCTTTTGTTTAGATTCTATCATAAAAATGTTTTTCTTTGTTAAATATTTTTAGAATATTTTTTATAATGCTTATAATAAGTTATCTGTTAAAGTCTTATTGTGTTTAAAAGAACTTAATTGTACGTAAAAATCGCACCTGAAATTATAAACAAGCTCTTTTCGGATAAAATTAAACTTAGCGCAAAATTATATGCGTTTAATATAAAAAGGCTTTTAGGATATCCTAAAAGCCTTAATAAATGGTCGGAACGACAGGATTTGAACCTGCGACCCCCACCACCCCAAGGTGGTGCGCTACCAAGCTGCGCTACGTCCCGCTCTGTGCTATATTCAACTGTCATTTTAGCAAGCGCAGCTTGGGTATTCTTTGCTAAACGGCTCACAGAAAGTTTCTTTCTGATACGCCTGCCCCATTTTCGAAAGTTATAAACTTTCTCAAACGGGCGACCCTGCTACGTCCCGCAAAAATCGTCCGAGTATATATTGATTTTACCAGATAAAATTACTAAATCAACCCTATTTTTTTAAATCAATTATTTGACGAATTTTCGCCTTTAAAATGTTTCTGTTTTTTATAAGGTAATAGGGGATAAAAAGAAGGTTATATAAACTCAATACGGAAGCTTTTAAAAAATTGCTCCTGTTATAGTCTATAAGACCATTTATAATGGGTTTCGGGCAGGTGCAATTTTTGTTAAGGCAAGGGATTGGAGATTTATACATTTTAAAATTTTTATCTTTTATGTTTCCCATCGAATGAATTTTATTAAAACGTGAAGAATAACATCTATAGCAGCTTCCGTCTTGATAAACAAGCATAAAATCCATGCCCGCATTGCAAATTTTGGCATAAGTGCCGGATTTTTCCTTTATTTTTGAAATAGGATATTGCTTTATAAACTCTTGCGCCTCTTTTCCGTATTTAACAAAGGAATTTTTAATTCTTTTGTGCTGTAATTCAAAGTTTATTTTTTCTTTTTGAAATCTTAGGGCGATTTCTTTTAATTGATAAAGATTGTCGTCAGATAAAACAGACACCGCCGTGAACTTCGTGTTTCCCTTAATTTTATTAAATTCAACCGCTTTATTTATAAATTCTTCCAAATCTTTAATCTGGCTTAAATGAAGAGAAACAAGAACCTCTTCAAGATTTTCCCCCGCTAAATCTTTTAATTTTTTATACGTTTCAAATGGGTATGAAAAATTAGAAACAACAGAAATTTTTGCCTTGGCTTTTATAATTTCATTTGCAATATAGAAAAATTTAGGGTGGCAAAAAGGCTCCCCCCCTGATAGGGTTACCTCAAAGTCCGAACCTTTGAGCCTGATAAAATTCAAAAATGCTTCGATAGTGTCGTCATGAGCTTCATCAAACCTGTTATCGGAAAATTTCTTAGATTGAGAACAGTAAGGACATCTGTAATTACAATTTTGTGTAATTATAAAATCAATTGAGCGTTTCATTTAAAGCCCTTTATTTACAGATTTCGAGCGCATTTTTTGTGCGGATTTTAACTTTTTCCTTTCCTAAAATCATTAAAATGCCGACCATGTCAGCCCCTCTTGTTCTGCCCGTAACAGCGGCTCTGACAGCCCACATGGTTTCTTTCGGTTTATATCCGTATTTTTCTTTAAATTCGGCTCTGAAATCGGCAAGGTCGTTATGGATTTTTTCTTCGTCCGTAAAATCCCAGCTTTCTACAAGTTCCATAAATTTATTTAATACATTTTTGGATAACTCGGTTGATAAAAGTTCTTTCACCTCGTCAAGGGGAACCTCCATCCCGAAAAAATAAGGAACGTCATTTTTAATGTCTTTTAGCGTGGTTAAAGGCTCTCTTGTGATTTCAACCATCTTTTCAAGCTTTTGTCTTGATAATTCGGATAAGTCATAATCGGATAGAAAGGGAATTATCATATCGGTTAATTTTGAAATATCCATTTTTTTAATATACTGACCGTTCATCCAATTTAATTTGTCATATTCAAAAATTGAATTAGAGCTTGAAATTTCATTAATTCTAAAATCTTTTGCAATTTCATCCACCGTTTTTATTTCAACAGCGTCTGAAGGTGCCCACCCTAAAAGAGCAACGAAATTTATAAGAGCATCGGTTAAATATCCCTCTTTTACAAAATCCGAAACAGCAGTTGCCCCATGGCGTTTTGAAAGTTTGCTTCTATCCGGCGCAAGTATCATCCCTAAGTGTCCAAACTCCGGAACCTTTGCTTTGAGGGCTTCATAAATTAAAATCTGCTTGGGAGTATTTGAGATATGATCCTCTCCCCTTATAATATGGCTTATTTTCATAAGCATATCGTCAATTACAACTGCGAAGTTATAAGTCGGGGTGCCGTTTGATTTCATAATTACAAAATCGCCAATCAGGCTTGTATCAAATTTTAATTCCCCTTTAACCATATCGTTAAAGACAAGTTCTTTATGCTCAACTTTAAATCTGATTGAAGGTTTTCTTCCTTCTTTAATATACTGTTCCCGAAGCTCGGGAGTTATATTCATACATTTTCTTGAATAAACGTAAGCTTTATGGTTTTTAATTGCTTCCTCTTTTTCTTTGTCGAGCTCATCGCTTGTACACCAGCATTCATAAGCATATCCTTTGTCCACAAGCATTTGAGCATATTTAGGATAAATGTCAAACCTTTCGGATTGTGTATAAGGTCCGTACTCTCCGCCGACATCGGGGCCTTCATCCCAATTAAGCCCGAGAGCTTTCAGAGAATCGAAAATATTATCTATATATTCCTGTTTTGTGCGTTCGGCGTCAGTATCTTCAATTCTTAAAACAAAAGTTCCACCGTTTTTTTTGGCATACAAAAAATTAAACAAAGCTGTTC
>CAYUWO010000020.1:0-9077 GCA_964448535.1 uncultured Gammaproteobacteria bacterium
TCCCCGATTTTTTATTGCAACGAAAACGCATTTGATATGATGGATACAATCAGAAAAACTGTGGGAGAAAATATTAATCTTCAATCCCTTGCAAGAGGGGTAAATGTCGTAGGGCTTGATTCCCAGCCAAAAGACATAATAAATCTTCATGCAAAAATGTTTAAAAAACACGGCATGACAACAATCAGAAACTTCGATGCGCTAAACGATGTTAACAACCTTATTTATTCCGGTCAATGTATTGTAGACAACGGGCTAAACCATGAAGTTACAATTACTATGATGGAGCTTCCCATAGGCTGCAGCGGGGCGCATGATGTTGATTTTTATATAAAAGTTTTAAGAAACATTTTGGACGCAGGCATTCCGTTTACTTCACTTGCTTTTAAAGACGCTTCGGGAACTTCAGCACCCAAAAAAGTTTATGAAACGGTCAAAAGAACCCGTGAAATTTTAGGGGCAGACGCACATATCCGCTTTCATTCCCACGAAACGGCAGGAACCGGCTTAAGCGCATATATTGCAGCGCTTGACGGCGGGGCTGACGGCATCGACCTTGCAATGAAACCCGTTTCCGGCGGAACAAGCCAGCCCGACATTGTTTCAATGTGGCATGCACTTAAGGGGACCGATTATGATTTAGGAATTAATATTGAAAAAATTCTTGAAACCGAAGAAGTCTTTAAAGATTGCATGAAAGATTACTTCCTGCCTCCGGAGGCTCTCGCCGTTAACCCGATGATAATTTCATCTCCCCTCCCGGGTGGCGCATTAACCGCAAATACTCAAATGATGAGAGATAACGGCACAATGGACAGATTTCCGGAAGTTGTTGCCGCAATGAAAGAAGTTGTTGAAAAAGGCGGTTTTGCAACATCAGTAACTCCCGTTTCACAATTTTATTTCCAACAGGCGTATTCTAACGTTATGTTTGGTAATTGGGCAAAAATAACCGAAGGGTACGGCAAAATGGTTCTCGGATATTTTGGAAAAACCCCGTGCGAACCCGATTCCGAGATTGTTAAACTTGCAAGCGGGCAGCTGGGGCTTGAGCCGACAACCGAAACGGTTATTGAAATTAACGAGAAAGACCCGAACAAAGGAATTGCGCCCGCAACAAAAATGCTTCAGGACGCAGGGCTTCCGGTTAACGATGAAAACATCTTTATAGCTGCCGCCTGCAAAGAAAAAGGAATTATGTTCCTTCAGGGCAAAGGACAAATCGGGGTCAGAAAAAATGCGGATGTTAAAAAAGCCACATGCGAAACCGAAAAACCCGACGGTTATACGGTTTCCGTTAACAATAAAAAATATTCCGTTCGGATTGAAGGTTCAAAAGCTATTGTTAACGGAAAAACTTATGACATCTCGGTTAAAGAAGGGGTTGAAGCAAGGCAGGGGGCTGCGCCTTCCGAAGGCACCCCGATTAAAGCCGCTCTCCCCGGCGCCGTTCTTAAAATTAACGTAACCGAGGGGGACACCATTGAGGAGGGGGATGTTATCCTTGTCCTTGAAGCCATGAAAATGGAAACAGAAATTAAATCGCCTAAGTCCGGAATTATAAAAAGCATTGAGGTTTCCGTGGGCGATCAGGTTAAAAACTCACAAGTTTTAGTGGTTATCGGTTAAGGAGGGGCAAAAATGGATTTTGTTGAAAGTTTAAATAACCTCTATAATTCAACCGGGCTCGCAAATATAATTTTGCCGCCCGACCCTTCAGTCAGCTTAGCCGAACAGATTTTGCACCAGTTTGGCATGCCGATTATGCTTGTTGTGTGCTGTTTTTTGCTCTGGCTTGGCATAAAAAAACAGTTTGAGCCTCTTCTTCTTGTTCCGATTGCATTCGGCGGAATTTTATCAAACATACCCCTTGCGGGAATTGCGGAACCTACCGGATTTTTGGGAATAATTTATGAAGCGGGCATTCATCAGGGGATTTTTCCTTTGGTTATCTTTATGGGGGTAGGTGCTATGACCGATTTTGGACCTTTAATTGCAAACCCCAAAACTGCCCTTCTTGGCGGCGCTGCACAATTTGGTATATTCGGAGCACTTTTGCTTGCGCTTTGCCTGTTCGGGTTTACAATGCCCGAAGCCGCTTCCATAGGGATTATCGGCGGGGCTGACGGTCCGACTTCGATTTATGTTACAAGCAAACTGGCTCCTCATCTTTTAGGGGCAATCGCAGTTGCGGCATATTCTTATATGGCGCTTGTTCCTGTTATTCAACCGCCTATTATGAAGCTTTTAACAACAAAAGAAGAGAGAAAAATTGAAATGGTGCAGCTAAGAGAAGTTTCTCAAAGAGAAAAAATCGTATTCCCGCTTTTGGTTCTCGGGCTGTGTATCATTTTGCTTCCGGATGCATGCCCTCTAATCGGCGCACTTGCATTCGGCAACTTATGCCGTGAATCGGGCGTTGTTGAAAGACTATCAAAAACTCTTCAAAATGAGCTTATTAACATAATTACTATTTTTCTCGGATTATCCGTAGGTTCAAAACTCTCGGCAAGCCAATTTTTAACTGTGCAAACACTGTTTATCCTTATTTTAGGTATAATAGCATTTGGGCTTGCGACAGCAATGGGTGTTATATTCGGGAAAATTTTAAATAAGTTCTCAAAAACCCCTCTCAACCCGCTAATCGGTGCCGCAGGCGTTTCTGCCGTGCCTATGGCAGCAAGGGTTGTTAACAAAGTGGGCTTAGAAGCAAACAGCCAAAACTATTTATTAATGCATGCAATGGGTCCTAACGTGTCGGGCGTAATCGGCTCTGCCGTTGCCGCAGGCGTTTTGCTTTCAATGTGTCATTAATATAATATAAATTTTAACCCCTTCTTTAAACTAAAGAAGGGGTTAATTTATTTCAAACATCATTATTTTTTAAGAATACCAATCAGGGCATTATAGAATGACATTGCAGAGTCATCTCCGCCCGATGAGTCGGGGTGGAAAGCTTTTGCTACAGCACGTTGAAGCTTAGAGAGGTTTTGAGATGTCGGGTTGGCACTATACTCGCTGTATGCCGATGAAAGCCGAGAGTTGCCTTCGGCGTCAATTGCCTCTTTTAGTATATTCTTGGCTTTTGTTTTGAGAGCATCACCCTTTTGGTTTTTTACGCCTGCATTAAATTTTTCCCACATTGAATCATAATCCACTCCTGACTTTGCGCCGGAAGAAGATGTAAGACGGGGTACGGGGGATTGTTCTTCTATATAGCCAACCGGCGATTGAGAAGAAGCACTGGTTCCTGAAGAAGCGTTTTGTGCGCTTGCGGAACTTGAAGCGCTTGAAGCCTCGGAAGCACTCGCCGACTTAGCACCCGCAGAGGCAACATCATCGGCATAACCCGCCGAACCTTGAACAGGCGTTTCCACAACAGAAAGACCCGTTTCTTCAACAGCAGCACCTGCAGAATTTGCTTTAGAAAAAGCATGCCCGCCTGATGCGCCGCCTAAAACTCCGCCTACGAGAGCACCCGAAATTGCTCCCTCAGCCGTTGCGCCCAATAAACCCTGTGCGCTAAATTGAGTATCGTCTTCAAATGCCGCGTCTATGGCATAATTACTTGCGTTCATAACAGCGCCCGCTTTTGCGCCTTGTTTAACGCCTTGTATTGCGCCTTGTTTAACGGCTTCGCCCATAGTTTTGGCTCCTTGACCCGCAGCTTTTGCCGTACCCGCAGTGGCAGCAGTAACAGCGCCGTCAACTGCGCCCGATATAGCATCTCTTGCAAGTTGTTTGTTGTCAAGAGCGTCCCATTCAGTGTCGTTAGTTGCCCTGTCATAAGCTTTCATGGTTGTTTTAGCCGCTGCGCCGGCGCCCGCACCCGTAGCAAGCGCGCCTAACGACAGCCCGCCGGTTGCAGCAACCGTTCCTGCAACTACAACACCTGTGCCAAGACTTGTAATTAAATCAACCGCCGATTCTTGCTTTTGTTTATATTCAAGAACCGTGTTCTTAGCTTCATCAAAAGAGGTGTTTCCCTTTTTAAACTCATTTATCTTTTCTTTTGCGTCTTTATCCGATAAACCGACGTTAAAGATTTTTTTAAACCCGTTCCATGCTTTTCCGATATTTCCCTGTTTTTTTTCTGTTTCTTCAAGCTGAACTTCTAAATATGCGGATTCCTCTGTGCCTGCCAAAGGGTTTGCTTTTAATTTTTCATCCAAAATTTGAGAATTAACCCCCAGCTTTTCACATGTGGTGTAAGCTTCATTATATTTGTTTGCCAATAAACCGGAATTAATACCTTCCATCGAACTCATTTTTCACCTCATACATTATATATGAGATATTTACGGCAGTTTTTAGCCGGAGTTTAATTTTTGTTACATCGGTTAACATTAGTTTAATAATGTAACAAATTGTAAAATTTTTGTAAAAAAACTTGCATCATGACGCAAAAAACTTTTTTTAAGTGTATTATAGACGGTGTAAACTCCTCTATAAACTCCGTAATACTAATTCTATCCATCACGGCGAATCAAGAAATTGATTCCCGTTTTTTTATTTTTTAAAAAAGCAATGAAAAATTAAAGGTTAACCCCCCTCATCATGTCTTTAAGTGCGTTAATTGTTCCGTCCATTGTTACTTTATCAGTTGTTTTTTGCTGCAAAAAGCCGTTTATGGCGGGCATTAACTGTATCGCAATGTCAAGCTTGGGGTTTGAACCTGTTTGGTACATTCCGACATCAATCAAATCTTTGTTTTCCCTGTATAAAGCAAGGAGCTGACGCATTTTAGAAGCCGCAGCCTGATGTTCGGGGTCTGTTATTTCGGTAAAGAGCCTTGAAACGGAGCCTAAAACATCAATAGCGGGATAATGGTTCTGTTCGGCGACTTTTCTTGATAAAAATATGTGTCCGTCTACAATACCCCTCACGATGTCAACTATGGGGTCTGTTATGTCATCGCCTTCCATAAGAACGGTATATAAGGCAGTTATTGAGCCACGCTCGGAATTCCCCGTGCGCTCAAGCGCCCTTTGAAGCCATGAAAATATTGAAGGGGGATAACCTTTCATTGTCGGGGGTTCCCCGATTGAAAGCCCAACTTCACGCCCCGCCATAGCGCAACGGGTAACGGTGTCAGTCATTAAAAAAACTTTTTTACCTTTATCTCTAAAATACTCGCAAACGGAAGTTGCCGCAAGCAAACATTTCATTCTTATTAGAGGGGGTAAATCGCCCGTTGCACAAACTATAACGGACTTTTTCATGCCCTCGGGTCCCAAAGAATTTACCATAAACTCTTTAACTTCTCTTCCACGTTCTCCGATAAGAGCCATTACATTGACATCCGCTTCGGAGTTTCTGGCAATCATGCCGAGCGTTGTGCTTTTGCCGACTCCGGAACCTGCGAAAAGCCCCATTCTCTGCCCGCCGCCAAGAGTCAAAAGCCCGTCTATGGCTCTTATGCCCGTAAAAATTGTGTTTTTAATAATAGGTCTGTGGAAGGCGTCGGGAACGCTTCCTTCAATGTTTACATATTCGGCATTTGTTAAATCAAGGGGTTGACCGTCCATGGGTTCGCCCAAAGGGTTTATAAGCCTCCCTAAAAGAAAATCTCCGACAGGAAGCATAATCGGTCCGCCCGTTGTTTCAACAAGAGAGCCTTGTCCTATTCCCGCCCCGTCGTATAAAAGAAGGAGTTGTGCCATTTCTCCTTTAAAAGCAACAACTTCCGCCGCTTTTTTTTCTCCCGTGTACGTTTGGATATAACATAAATCGCCAACTTTAAGCCCCGGCAGCTTAACGTCGACCGTAAGCCCGACAAGCTTTGAAACAACCCCTTTATATTTATATAATGAAAGATTCTCGAGGGTTTCAAGCGCTTTTACTTTAGTATTATGAATTTTATATTCTAACTCTTCATTCATATTGTAAATTATAATGCTTTATTGGGTATTTGTCATATAAAAATGGCAGTAGCCGTCTTTTAGTGCCCTGACCAATATTTTTGAATATCTTTTTGCGGTGTTAAAATAAGAAAGGTGAGCGGCAAAAAAAGTTCTGCCCGAGGGTTTATCGGATTTTTCAAAAATAAACCCGCCGTTTGGTTTAATATCCATTCGAATAATGCTATCAAGTTCATCTACGGTAACATTTTTGCCGTTGGGAAAGCCGAGAGGGTCGTCCGAATAATTAACGGTAAGCCAAAACATATTATTTTCAACTATAAATTTATAAGTGTGCGCCATAATTTCGCTCATTTTGTATTCGGGGTTGAAAATCCCGCTGTAAAAAAGCGCAAACGGGCTTGCAAAGTTTATTCCGCCAAGAAGAGCATCTTTGGGGGCGCAATATAAAAGGGTGTTAGAATTTAGAGAGTCAATCTTATTTTTAAAGCTTTGAATATTGTCCTCAAATATAAACTCTCTTTTAACATCATAGCCGACGAGCTTTGATTTAAAAATGGCATCCGCACAGGTATTTTCAAGGTCTTTCGATATAATATAGTTTTTGAATTCATCGTTTGTGTTATCAGACATTTTAACCGATTCTTTTATGTTGATAACGGGCATTTTTAAGAAAAGATACTCATGCGCTATGAATGTGCCTGCGCTGTAACCGACAAGAACGATTTTATTTCCTTTATTATATTCTTCCATAACTTTCGCATGGAGTTTTTCTACGATTGGATACATGTTCTCCGTTCTTGAAACCCAAATAGCATCATGCAAACAGAGGGCAATAAATTTTCTCACAAATTGCGCAGGTTTCGGGCTGATTTTTTGAATAATATTAAAATCGTTTTGGATAAATTCAATCTCCTTTTTGCTCATATCACCCCAATAAAAAGGAATGGGGGTGTCATTTATGGGGATATTTTTAAAAATGTTGTTCTTTATAAAAGGGTCATTTGAAAAATTGAGATAAATTTGATTATGAAACTTGTATACCCCTTTTATAAAGTCGTCTTCCGCTTTTTTTGTGTTAGTATTTGAGCCGTTTAGGTATACAAACGATATCTCGCTTTGAGCAAAAACGGGAGTGGAGAATAAAAAAAACAAAATAAACAATAAAAATTTTTTCATAAAACCTGCTTTTAAAATAAAAGTGCCTTACACGGGTAAATTTTGTTACCTGCCGTGCTCCGACAGGGGGGTGAGCGCCTCGACAAATCCGTTTCCTTTAAAACGGGAAACCCCGCAAGGTATACTTCAATTGCCTTTACGCATAAGAGCTGCTCTCCCGTTTTAGTAAAATGTAGGAACAAAATTACAACCCGCATAAAGCAACTTCATTGTACCATTTTTCTCCTAATTTTGTCCACTGTTCTGCCGGCTGTTCTCTTTTTGATTAATATATCGGGAGTATTATCCGGCATAGCTTCCTTTAAAAAAGTTTGATTCATGGCTTCAAATTCTTTTAATTTGATAAGTGCGTCTTTTATGCAGGTTTTTCTTGCCCGCTTAATCAAAATATCAAACTCGTTTTTCTCAATAATTCCGTAAAAATCCATAATAATATACTCTTACAATAAAGAAATCATGGCAAGATTATTAATTTATGTTAAAAGAAATATAATCTAATATTTTATCTTTAAGATAAGGTTTTTTGGAAGAAAAAGGAAAGCATTCCGTTTTTGTAAACTTTTGTGTTTCACAAAGAACAGAGCTTAATCGGCTTTGTTTTACAAGGTCGCATTTTGTTAATATGTTTATAAAAGAAACCCCGTTTATTTTCAACCAATCAACCATTTGAATATCATTTTCAAGGAGCCCCCGTCTTGAGTCAATAAATTGAATGCAAAAGGCAAGATTTTCTCTTTTTAAAAGGTATTCCTCAAGGTTATTTGCCCATTGCGCCTGAGTTGATTTTGAAACTTTTGCATATCCGTACCCCGGCAAATCGGCAATAATAAAAGATTTTGTATCGGTTAAAAATTCAAAATGGTTAATCAGCCTTGTTTTCCCCGGGGTGTTAGAGGTTTTGGCAAGAGATGTCATGTTCGCAATTAAATTTATAAACGTAGATTTTCCGGCATTAGAACGCCCAAGAAGAGCGATTTCCGACAAATCAAACGCCGGCGCCGATTTGAGATTCGGAGAGCTTTGAATGAACTGCGCTTTCTTTATTTTCATTTAATAAGTGCCTTAATTCGCTGATTTGTTTTTTATACATCACAGAAGAGAGCAATTTATAAGCTTTGCAGGAATTTACAACATTAATTTGCAACCCGTCCGCCGTATGCTCGACACTGATAGATTTTTCAACGCCCACGGCGGTTTCAATCCCCGTTATATGGATAATCGTTGTTTTTAAAACGCTCAGGGGTTCCCTTAAAAATTCTTCAAATGTTTGCAGAATATTCTTTTTCATAACTTTTTAAAACCCATTCTATCAAAAAATTTGCTTTTTTTGTATAATTCATTTAGTTTGTTTTTAATATTTTGTCATAAGGAATTAAATAATGAGCGAAAATCTGTACAAAGAAATTACCCCGAACGGCTACGGGATAGCTATTGAAACCGTTGGAGAAAAACTGTATTCAAAAAAATCCGAATTTCAAACAGTTGAAGTTTTTAAATCAAAAGGGCTCGGAAATGTTTTAACTTTAGACGGGCTTATGATGACCACGGTTGAGGACGAGTTTTTCTACCATGAAATGATAGCCCATATTCCCTTATGTTCTCATAAAAACCCCGAAAATATCCTTGTAATAGGGGGCGGGGACGGCGGAACCGTCAGAGAAGTTTTATTGCATGATACGGTTAAAAGTGTTGATTTATGCGAAATAGACGGGCTTGTAATTGAAGCAAGCAAAAAATTTCTTCCGACTATCGCAGGCAAACTTGATGATAAAAGGGTGAATATTTTTGTTGAGGATGCAATTGAATTTATTAAAGACAAAGAAAAATGCTATGATGTTGTCTTAATTGATTCAACAGACCCCATGGGCCCCGGGGTGGGGTTATTTACGGAAGAATTTTATATAAACGTTAAAAAATCGCTTAAAAAGGGCGGAATAGTAACCCCGCAATCAGAATCTCCGTTTGCGAACCAAAACGAGATGAGAAACATGTATATTCTTCTTAATAAAGTATTTAAAACTGTTCTTCCTTACGCAG
>CAYUWO010000020.1:9087-10221 GCA_964448535.1 uncultured Gammaproteobacteria bacterium
CCCCATCCCCACATATCCCGGAGGATACTGGAGTTTTGCATTTTGTTCGGAAGAAGAAGATAACAAAATTAAAGATGAGGCACGGGCAAAAAAAATTGAAAGCGAAGCGAAGCTTTATAACACAATGCTTCATTCGGGGGTCTTTTGTGTTCCTAATTTTGTAAGGAAAATCGCAAATAATGAGTAATGATATAGTTGTAAAACCATTAAATAAACCTTTATCGGGCGAAATTGAAATTCCGCCCGATAAATCAATATCTCACAGAGGAATCATAATAGGCTCTCTTACCTTCGGCAAATTGACAATTTCAAACTTTTCTAAAGGAAAAGACCCTGTTTCAACCTTAAACATTTTTAAAAATTTAGGGGTTGACATTAAATATATTGACGAAAAAAAGGTTGTTATTGATTCAACAAACGGATTGTCCGCACCTCAACACCCGCTTGACTGCGGAAATTCCGGAACCACGATGAGAATAATGTCGGGGGTTTTAGCTTCAAGGAATTTCGGCTCAACCCTGATTGGCGACTTAAGCCTTTCAAAACGTCCCATGAAGAGGATAATAGAGCCTTTAAGCCTTATGGGGGCAAAAATTGAATCAAGCAACGGTAAGGCACCCCTAAAAATTGAAGGGCAAAACCTTAAGGGGGTTGAATACACCTCTAAAATAGCTTCGGCACAGGTTAAATCTTCAATTTTGCTCGCCGGGCTTAATGCAGAGGGGGAAACAACCGTATTTGAGCCTGTTTTAAGTAGAAACCATACGGAAAATATGTTAAAATATTTCAACGCCGATATAAAAACGGGAAAAACAGAAAAAGGCTTTTTTGCTTCGGTTAAAAAAGGGAAACTTGAACCAAAAAATATTTCGGTTCCCGGAGATATATCATCCGCCGCATTTTTTATGGCAGCAGGGGCAACAATCAAGGGGAGCGACATTATAATTAAAAATGTCTGTTTAAACGAAACAAGGACGGGCATTATTGAAATTATGCAAAAAATGGGCGCAGACATTCGAATACTTGATATAAGAGAAAAAAACAACGAAAAAGCGGGGGATATAAGGGTTAAATATTCGCCCGAGCTTAAAGGAATTGAAATCGGGGGGGATATAATACCAAGACTTATTGATG
>CAYUWO010000020.1:10231-20218 GCA_964448535.1 uncultured Gammaproteobacteria bacterium
ATTGATGAAATTCCGGTTATTTGTGTTCTTGCTTCGTATGCAAAGGGGCAAACGGTTATAAAAGATGCGGGCGACCTTAAAAATAAAGAATCCGACCGAATAAATTGCACCTCATGCGAGCTTTTAAAAATGGGCGCAGACATTACCCCGACAAATGACGGTTTTATAATTAACGGCAAAGAATTAAAAGGGGGCGCCGACTTAAACTGTTACCATGACCACAGACTTGCAATGAGCTTATATATAGCTTCCTTAGGGGCAAAAAAAGAATCTTTGATTAGAGATTTTCATTGGGTAAATACTTCATTTCCCGAATTTTTAGAGCTTTTAGAAAGGCTGTAGATGTTTTATTTTGAAAAAATTAACGGAAAATCTGTTTTAAAATCGGATGTTATTCCGGATAAAAACCATTTTTTTACCACAAAAGAATTTATTTTAAAAACAAAAGAACACGATATGCTTGAAAGGGCAAAAAACAACCTTTATTTTTTAAAAAATAAATTTAATTTAAAAAAAATTGTTTCGCCTAAACAGACTCACAGCTCAAATATAGCAATTGTTGAAGAAAACAGAGATGTCTATGACGATACGGACGCATTGATTTTTAATTTATATGATACGGGTGTTTTCCTAAATTTTGCGGACTGCACTCCGATTATTCTATACGACAAAAAGAATAAAATATATGCAATTGTCCATGCCGGCTGGAGGGGAACCGCAAAGGCAATTGTTACAAAAAGCATTGACAAAATGAAAAACGCTTTTAATTGCAATCCCGCAGAAATTTGCGCAGCAATAGGACCCTCGATTTGCTATAACTGTTTTGAAACGGGAAACGAAGTTATTGAACAGCTAAAAACAAGCGTTTCAGACACAGAAGGGCTTGTAAAAACAGTTAGAGGAAAATTTTATGCCGATTTAGCGGGGTTTAACGCAAGGCAATTATCGGAGGCGGGGGTTAAAAGCGTAGATATAGCGCCATTTTGTACATATCACAATAATGAGAAATTTTTCTCATACAGAAAAGAAAATAAAACAACAAACAGAATAAGCGCCTTTGCTTTTATAAAAAAATAAAATGTTTAAAACGCAAAACCATAATTACGATTGTAGCCGGCAGACTTAAGCAAAAGAAGCAGAACCGGCTTAAAAAAGCCCGCTTCCATTGTCATCTTTTTCGGATTTTCTTAACACGGTTTGATTTTCCGTCTTATACAATTTGTCTTTAGCCTCAATTTCTCTTTCAATATCAGCTTGGGTTAAAGTGCTCAAAAGCTTTACATAAGGGGCGGAAGCCTGTTTAATTTTTACCGCAAGAGAATCTATATATTGTTCGTATGCTTCAATTGTAACTTTATTAAAGCGCCAATCCTCTTCCATGAAAGCATCAAGCACATCTTTTTTCCAATCTTTTAAGATATCGTCCCTTGTTTCAACAAATGTTTGTGCCATTTCTTTAGAAGGGAAAAGATGAATTTTTTTGTAGGTATTTTCAAGTATAATCATTGATTTTTTTGTAGCAAGACGGGCTTTGGTGCCCCTTAAAAAATATTTGTCCTCTTCTTCGGTTGATATTTTTAAATCAAAGGGAAAATCAAGGTTACACATTGTAGTTGTGTCGGTCAAACGCACCATAAGCTCAGTTTTAAGGTATTCATACTCGTCGCGGATTGTCATAACTAATACACTCTATATATCTGTTCAAACAATATTTTAACAAAACGGAGGAATTTTGCAACTGATTAATCAAAAAAGTGCGCCTAAAAATTTTTAGGCGCACTTTTTATTATTCGCTAATTTATACGCAAACCGTCTTTTTTGCGTCGGCAATAGCCGCTTGGGCTGCTGCAAGCCTTGCCTGAGGCACCCTGAAAGGCGAACATGAAACATAATTCAAACCTATTGAGTGGCAGAATTTAACGGAATTAGGATCTCCGCCATGCTCACCGCATATGCCTCTTTTTAAGTTAGGTCTGACGGGCAATGCTTTTGATAAAGCAAGCTGCATGAGCTGACCTACACCTTTTGTATCAAGAGTTTCAAACGGATTTGTCGGAAGAATTTTATCTTCAACGTATTTGCCAAGGAATTTGCCTTCCGCATCATCTCTTGAATATCCGAATGTCATCTGGGTTAAATCGTTTGTGCCGAATGAGAAAAATTCCGCATATTCTGCGATTTCATCAGCAGTCAGGGCAGCTCTCGGAATTTCAATCATGGTGCCGAACATATATTCAACTTCAACTCTCTTTTCTGCCATAACATGTTTTGCAACGGATTCAAGAAGCGCCCTGTCAAGCTTTAATTCGTTAACATGAGAAATCAAAGGAATCATAATCTCTGGTTTAACCGTCATGCCTTCCCGTTTAAGGTCGCATGCTGCTTCAAATATCGCTCTGACTTGCATTTCGTTAATCTCGGGAAACATAAGCCCCAGCCTGCAGCCTCTTAAGCCCATCATTGGGTTAGATTCGGAAAGTTCTTCAACCGTGCGCAAAAGAGCTTCTTTTTCTTTGTAATCTTTCCCCAACGCCTTCAATTCGGCAACCTCGGCTATTAAGGTTTCTTTATCAGGCAAAAATTCATGCAATGGAGGGTCAAGAAGCCTTATTGTCATAGGATATCCGTTAAGCGCCTTGAACATGTCCTTGAAGTCTTGATATTGCATAGGAAGAAGCTTTGCAAGGGCTTCTTGTCTGGCTTCTTTTGTTCCCGCTATAATCATTTTTTGAACCCAAGGCAAACGTGCAGGGTCCATAAACATGTGTTCGGTTCTGCAAAGCCCGACCCCTTGTGCCCCCAATTTAATTGCATTTTGAACATCAAGCGGAGTATCTGCATTCGCACGAACCGTTAAAGTTTTAAACTCGTCAACCCATCTGAAAAGGGTTTCAAAGTTTTCATCCAATGCGGCATTTTGAGTTTTAACTTCGCCCGCCATAACTTCGCCCGTTCCGCCGTCGAGCGAGATAATGTCGTTTTCTTTGTATACCGTGCCGTCAGAACCGGTTAAAGTTTTATTTGCGAGGTCGATTTTTAAATCTTCACATCCCGAAACGCAAGGTTTACCCATGCCCTTTGCAACAACAGCCGCATGGCTTGTCATACCGCCTCTTAAAGTTAAAACACCTTGAGAAGCAATCATGCCGTGAATATCATCGGGGCATGTTTCAATTCTGACTAAAATAACTTTTTCGCCGGCTTCGCCCCTTTTGGCAGCTTCGTCAGTATCAAAAACTATTTTGCCGATAGCAGCACCCGGAGAAGCATTCAAGCCTTGTGCAATTTTATGGGCTTCCTTTTTCGCTTTGGGGTCAAAAGAGGGCAAAAGAAGCTGATAAAGCTGATAAGGGTCAACAAGCTCAATTGCTCTTTCTTTTGAAATTATTCCTTCGTTTACCATTTCAACGGCGATTCTGACGGCAGCGGCGGCTGTTCTTTTGCCGTTTCTGGTTTGAAGGATGTATAATTTTCCTTTTTCAATCGTAAATTCCATATCCTGAACATCTTTGTAATGTTTTTCAAGATTTTTAGCGATTTCAACATACTGTTTATATAAATCGGGCATTTCGTTTGCAAGCTCCGCAATCGGCTTAGGCGTTCTTATGCCCGCAACAACATCTTCTCCCTGTGCGTTTGTTAAATATTCGCCGTAAAATTTATTTTCGCCGGTTGCAGGGTTTCTGGTGAATGAAACACCGGTAGCACAGTCATTTCCCATATTGCCGAATACCATGGTTTGAACATTAACTGCAGTTCCGTAATTATGGTCAATTTTATTCAAATTACGGTATGCAACCGCACGGGGAATATTCCAGCTTCTAAATACCGCTTCGATTGCTTCTTGTAATTGGACGTAAGGATCTTCGGGGAACTCTCTGCCCGTTTCTTTTTTAATAATTTCTTTATAGACAGGGATTAAAGATTTTAAACCCATAGCAGAAACTTCAGCGTCCGTTTTAACCCCTTCTTTTTCTTTAACTTTGTCAAGCTCATCTTCAAATTTGCTCCTTTCGATATCCCACGCAACGGAGCCGAACATAGTTAAAAACCTTCTGTAGCTGTCATAACAGAAACGTTCATTTTTTGTTAAATTTATCATCCCTTGAAGAGTTTCATCATTTAGCCCGAGATTTAAAATGGTTTCCATCATGCCGGGCATAGAAAGCCTTGCGCCGGAGCGCACGGAAACAAGAAGAGGATTTTTGGCGTCGCCGAATTTTTTATCCGCCTGTTTTTCAACCTCTGTTAAATATGTTTTAACCTCATCCATAAGCCCTAAAGGCATTTGATTTCCGTTATTGATATATTCCATGCAGGTTTCCGTTGTAATTGTCAACCCCGGAGGAACAGGAAGCCCCGCATTTGTCATTTCGGCAAGGTTTGCGCCTTTGCCGCCCAGAAGTTCACGCATATTTGCATTACCTTCTTTAAATAACCATACTCTTTTGTTGTCTGTCATACAATTCTCCTTAGTTTATGAGTTTTAAGAAAATTCTAACACAAAAATAAATTTTATTATATTATTTTATCAGAAATTATTTGCACAAAGGCTTTAAAATAAATGCTTTTTAAAAAAGAATTTGACATAGACAAAGATTTCTTTACGGAAAAACCTAAACCGCACAAAAAAAGAAAACTTGCTTTGAGGGTTTTCGTTCTCGTTATGGTTATAACTTTTCTTGTTCTGTGTTACAGCGCTTTTACCTTTAATTTTAATTCAAAATTCGGAACGGTTTTAAAAAAAGAAAACAACGGCGGTCTGAAAGAAGCGCAGGAGTATTACAGAGAAGCCGTTAATTATTTTGACGAGGGAGAATATAAAAAGGCTCTTGAGCTTTTAAACAAGCAGCTTTTAATTGTGAGCGACCCCGATGCGTATAATTATTTAGGGAAAATATATATGGAAACGGGAGAAACCGAGCTTGCAATCGAAAACTTTAAAAAAGCTCTTGAAATTAAACCCGATATGTTTGATGCAAATTTTGAGCTCGGAAAATATTATTATTCGATTAACGATTACAAAACCGCTTCAAAATATCTTACGGAAGCAAGTTCCGAGCAGATAGACAACACGGAAGTTCTCTCAATGACGGCAGAAACATACAAAAAAACGGGTCTTGCAGATGACGCAATCGTTTTGTTGGAAAAAGTGCTGGAAATTGAGCCAAACAGCGCCTTTGCAAATGCAAAAATCGGGGAAATTTATTTTCAAAGGCTTCAATATAAAGAGGCAATTCCGTACCTTGAAGATTCAATTTCATACAATTTTGAGGAAAATGTCGCCTTACAGCTTGCAAAATCTTATCTTGAAACAGGCGACTTTGATTCGGCTATAGAAGTCGCAGATAAAATTTTGGCTGAAAACAAGGAAAACAGACAGGCGCAGTCAATAAAAAAAGCTATTGAATATAAAAAAGGGCTTTTAAAAATACAAAAAACGAATAAAGAAACTCCGCCCCCGGTCTCTAAAGGCGAAACTTCGGTAAACCCCGATGTTTTAAACAGATATATAAAAGATATTGAGCTTTCAATCAAAACAAATTGGACTCCTCCTGTCGGCTCGAACTTAAAAAAAGCTTCGGTTAAATTTACTATAAATAAAGAAGGCGAGCTTATTTCAAATGTAATTTACACAACATCGGGCATGCCCGAATTTGATAAATCCGCACTTGATGCGATAGAAATGTCAAAACCTTATCCTCCTTTGCCCAATGAAATGAATCGTGAAACTCTTGATATAATCTTTACTTTCGACTTTAACATTCAAAATTAATTTATTACCCGGGTGGGTTATATATTTTTGGTTTTGCATATTGTTTTATAAAGTGGAGTTACATAAAAATAGAGAGCAGGAAAATTTGAAATCCGACTTAAAAATTAAGGTTTCGGTTGTTGAAGATTGCCTTTTATCAAGAATTTCTCTGAAACATTCGCTATCATTAGTTGAAAACATCGAGCTTATCAAAGATTATGATAATGCCGATGATTTTGTAAACGAAAAAGAGGATAATTATCCTGATGTTGTTTTAATGGATTTGGATTTAAACGGCATGAACGGAATTGAAGCCACACAGTTAATTAAACAAAAAAGACCAAACATTAAAGTTATTGTTTTAACGGAACATTCCGAAGAGGACTTTTTCAGGGCAAGTATGTTCTCGGGCGCAAGCGCATTTGTTATGAAAAATACGGAAACAAATACTTTAACGGGCATAATTGAAGCAGTTTGCTTCGGAGCATACTGGATTGACCCGAAACTTGATAAAAATTATCAGGAAACTTTCCCAAAACCTAACTCGTCCGATTTGTGGAATTTATACAAAAAAGAAAGCATACCGCTTGATTTGACGGTTAGAGAAAAAGAAGTTTTAAGGCTTCTTGTCGAAGGGAAAACAAACACGGAAATTGCAAAAGAAATCATCGTAAGTATTAATACGGCAAAGGCGCATGTGGGAAATATTTTAAGCAAAATGCATGTAACAGACAGAGTTCAAGCTGCGGTTATGGCGGTTAAAGAAAACCTTATTTGATAAGTTTTTGATTCGTTTTATAATATTTAATTATGAACGATAAAATAATCATAAAAGGCGCAAGGGAACACAACCTTAAAGATATTTCCCTTGAACTTCCAAAAAACAGTTTAATTGTTTTTACGGGAGTTTCGGGCTCGGGGAAAAGTTCTCTTGCCTTTGACACCATATTTGCCGAGGGTCAAAGAAGATATGTTGAAAGCCTTTCGACGTATGCAAGGCAATTTTTGGGGCAGATGGATAAACCGGATGTGGATTCAATTGAAGGTTTATCTCCCGCTATATCAATCGACCAAAAATCAACTTCAAACAACCCAAGGTCAACCGTTGGAACCATAACCGAAATTTACGATTATTTAAGGCTTTTATATTCCCGCGCCGGAACCCCGCACTGTCCGAATTGTGGCAGGGAAATTTTACCTCAGACAATTGATGAAATCGTAAGTAAAATTACATCGCTTGATGAGGGAACAAAGATTCAAATAATCTCGCCGATTGCAAGGGGGAAAAAGGGCGAGTTCCAAAACGTGCTGTCGGAATTAAAACAGGAAGGGTTCGTAAGGGTTAGAATTGACGGGGAAATTTATAACCTTGACGAGGACGAAATTAAAATTGAAAAAAATAAAAAACATAATATTGATGTAATTATTGACAGAATTGTGGTTAAATCTTCTTCCCGCTCGAGAATATTTGACAGTGTTCAAACTGCGCTTATGCGCTCCGATGGGCTTGTCGCCGTTGATATGATAGGGAAGGGAGAGAAATTATATTCCGAAAAATTAAATTGCCCTGATTGCGAGCTTAGCTTTGAAGAAATTTCTCCCCGCATGTTCAGCTTTAATGCGCCTTACGGAGCATGCAAAGTCTGTAACGGGCTTGGGGCACATTATGAAGTAACGCCTGAACTTGTAATTCCTGATGATTCAAAATCAATTTCAAAAGGCGCAATTTATCCGTGGCATAAAACGGGGAACAAATATTATCAAGATGTTTTAAATTCTGTTTGCGAACATTACGGAATTAACCCCGATAAGCCTTTTAAATCTTTAACCCCCGCCCAAAAGGGAATTATCTTATATGGCAACGGCAGCGAAGTTATAAAAATGAGATATCCCGATTTTGGAACAAAACACACAAGAATACACTATCAGGCTTATATCGGGGTCATTCCCTATATGATGAAAAAGTTTGAACAATCAGACAGCGACATCATAAGGGGAGAAATCCAAAAATATATGGGCGAAATAACTTGCAAAGCTTGCGGGGGCGCAAGGTTAAACCCTTTTGTTCTTGCTGTAACCGTAGGGGGGAAAAACATTGACGAATTTTGCGCAATGTCTGTACAAAATGCGCACGATTTTATCAGGGAGCTTTATTTAAGTTTGGACGATTTTAAGCTTTCAATCGTAAAACAGGTTTTAGATGAAATAAGAGTGCGTCTTAAATTTTTGTGCGATGTCGGGCTATCATACCTTACATTAAAAAGGAAAGCTGCAACCTTATCCGGAGGCGAATCACAGAGAATAAGGCTTGCAACTCAAATAGGAAGTGGCTTAACCGGAGTTTTATATGTATTGGACGAACCTTCAATCGGGCTTCATCAAAGAGATAATTCAATGCTTATCCAAACCCTTATTAAATTAAGAAATTTAGGCAACACGCTTATTGTGGTAGAACATGACGAAGATACAATAAGAAGCGCCGATTATATCGTAGATATAGGACCCTGTGCCGGTGTAAACGGCGGAAATATTATTGTTGAGGGTACGGTTAAAGATGTTGCAAAAAATGAAAATTCAATTACGGGTCAATACCTCTCCGGCAAAAAAGAAATCCCTGTGCCTGTGAAATCAAGGCTTGGGAACGGAAATTTTCTGGAAATTAAAAATGCTCACAAAAACAACTTAAAAAATATAGACGTTAACGTTCCTTTGGGCAAAATCGTTGCGGTAACCGGAGTTTCCGGCTCCGGAAAATCTACCCTTGTAAACGACATTTTATATGAATACGCACTTCACAAGCTTCGGGGGAACCGTCCGAAACCGACCGGAGTAGACGAAATAAAAGGTTTTGAAAACATTGATAAAGTAGTTTCCGTTGACCAATCCCCCATAGGGCGCACCCCAAGATCCAACCCTGCCACTTATACGGAAGTTTTTAACCATATAAGGGAGCTTTTTTCTCAAACAAACGAAGCGAAAGTAAGAGGTTATAAACAAGGAAGATTCAGCTTTAATGTTAAAGGCGGAAGGTGCGAAAAATGCAAAGGGGACGGGGTTTTAAAAATTGAGATGAACTTTTTATCGGATGTTTATGTTACATGCGATGTTTGCAAGGGGAAAAGATATAACTCGGAAACTCTGGAAGTTAAATACAAAGGGAAAAGCATAGCAGACGTCTTGAAAATGACTGTTGAAGAGGCGCTTGAATTTTTCCGAAACGTTCCAAAAATTGCTTCGAGGCTTCAAACTCTAAATGACGTCGGGCTTGATTATATTAAACTCGGTCAAAGCGCAACAACACTGTCGGGAGGCGAAGCACAGAGGATAAAACTTACGCTTGAGCTAAACAAAAGGGCTACGGGAAAAACCCTTTATATTCTTGACGAGCCGTCTGTCGGGCTTCATTGGTATGATGTTGATAAACTGATTAAAATTCTTCAAAAACTCGCTGATTCAGGAAACACTGTGCTTATAATCGAACATAATCTTGATATAATAAAATGCGCAGATTATATTATTGATTTAGGTCCTGACGGAGGAGATTTCGGCGGAGAAGTAATAGCAAAAGGCACTTTAAAACAAATTTTAAAATTTAAAAATTCTCATACGGCAAAATTTTTAAACGAGTTTTTATCCCGTGATAAAATAGACGGTTAGAGAAATAAAAGCGTAATGTAAAAAACTCTTAGCCTTTGTATATTTTCTTTTGATACATGTTTAGAAAGGAAAATATTATGGGCGACAAAACTTACGATGCAATCTATAAAGTTGCAAGATCAACGGAATCGGATGTTATTATTCTCTGGGTCGGGCATGTTGAAATAAAAGGGCTCTTGCTTGACTGTAACGACAACAAGTGCATAGGTGATGTTATCACCCTTCAAGACGCAACCGTTAAATGTCATAAAGAACATTATGAAAATGAAACGGGCGGGAATGAAAAACATTTCAGATGGATAAATATTCCCGCTCAGCACATAAAAGCCTTTACTTTTAAATGTTGCATAATTGATGAATAGTCATAAAGGGCGGAAAAAAAATTCCGCCTTTTTTAATTTTTTTGCTATTATTTATTTATGAGCGAATTATTATTACCGGCAGGAAGTTTGGAGAAAATGCGCTATGCTTTTAGCTACGGCGCAGACGCCTGTTATCTCGGGGTTATGGATTTCAGCTTGAGAACCATGAAAAAGGGGGACATTATCACCCAAGAAAATTTAAAAACAGCGGTT
>CAYUWO010000021.1:0-7513 GCA_964448535.1 uncultured Gammaproteobacteria bacterium
GCCGACTGATTTTCATAAAACGACCCGACACAAGAAATCGCAATTATGATGGGTGTACAGTTGGCGTTTACTACTTGGGTTATTGAAAACGCTTTGGGTTATTCAATCGACCTCGACCCTTGCCCGATGATGCTTATTTTCCCAAACAAAGACCAAGCCGAAGAGTATAAAAAAATTAAAATCGACGGCTTGATTGATAATTCGGGACTACGGGATAAAATAACCGCCGAAACCGACAATCGAAATACGAGAAGAACGGGCGACACGGCTTCGCTTGTTGAATTTAAAGGCGGATTTTTAAAACTCGTTTCGGCAAACAACCCGAAAGAACTCCGTTCAACTCATATTAAAAAAGCGTTTTTTGATGAAATGGACGGTTATCCCGACAAAGTCGGAGATGAAGGCGACCCTGTGCAAATAGCAACAAGCCGAACGGATTCTTATGCCGAGTTAGGGCGAAAAATTTGCTATAATTCAACGCCGGCTTTAAAACATAATTCAAAGATTTATGCTTATTATTTAAAGGGCGACCAGAGGAAATTTTTTGTTCCTTGCCCGATTTGCGGCGAATATCAAGAACTTGTTTTTTATAAATCCGACGGCGGTTTATATTCGGATGAAAAAGCAGATTGCTTGCAGAGAGCGAAGGGCAAAGAGGGAACGAGTTCGACCGAGTCGAACTCCCGCTCCCGCACAAAGACAAAGCCTTACGGGGTTATGTTTAATGCCGAAGAATGTCAAGAAGGAAATTATAAATCGGTTCGTTACCGTTGCAAATTTTGCGGGGGAGAGTTTCAAGACCATTATAAACAATCTATTGAAAAAAAAGGCGAATGGAGGGCAACCGCCCATTCGAAAGTTCCGTTTTTTGTTTCTTATCATATTTCGGCTCTTTATTCTTTAAGCCGTCCGTGGTGGAGGATTGTTCAAAGGTTTATCGAAGCGGGCAAAAATCCCGAAAAATTACAAGTTTTTTATAATTTGGATTTGGGGCTTCCTTTTGAAGAGCGAACGGGCGGAGTTGAATATCAACAGGTGCAACGTTTAAGGGTTGAAACAGCCGAAAAAAATGTTGTTCCAAAAGAAGCCCTGTTTATGACATGTGCCGCCGACGTGCAGAGAAACCGTATTGAAGCAGAGATTAAGGCATACGGCGACCGATTCCGTTGTTGGGGAATCGACCATCGTATTTTTTATGGCAACACGCTCGATATATATGACCCTTGTTGGCAACAATTTCGTTCGATAAAAGATGAAGAGTTTACGGACGGAAGAAGAATTGATGTTCAACTTGTCGATTCGGGCGACGGCGAAACACAAAGTGCCGTTTATGATTTTTGCGAAACATTCGGCGACGGCGTTATTCTTCCTTTAAAGGGTTTAAGAGTTACCGACCGAACAAGGGAGAAATTAAAAATTGCGGATTTGCCCGAGTATAAAAACATTTCGCTTGTTGAAATTTATGTCGATTTATATAAAAACATTTTGGCTCGGTATTTTGCCCAAGAAGAACGTTTTGACGAAAACGATTATCCCGACGGTTGGCATACATTTGCCAATTCTTACACGGATGAATATTTTAGGCAATTAACAACCGAACAAAGAGTTAAAGCAACGACACCCGGAGGCGGTGTTAAAATACAATGGATTCAACACGGGCGAAACGAAGCGTTTGACTTGAATGTTTATAATTTGGCGGCGGCGGATTTATATATAAAAAATCTTTCGGTTTATTTTTTGGAATACGAAAATCCCGACCCGAAAGCCGTCTTTGAATACTTGAAAGCGTTACGGAATTTATAAGCGTATTTTCGGAAGGGTAAAGCGAGCGGGAGCGGGAGTTCGTAAGAACTCATTCCGAAAGCGAAACCCGTAAAAGCAAAAGAGCCGGCGGAGCGGTTAAACCCGACAGGGTTTAAAAGCGAAGTTCAAGGCTCAATGCAAACCCGAATAATACAAGAGAGGAGATTAAAATATGACCGTTACAGGTTACACGGTTTCGCAATTAAGAGAAAACCTTGCAAACTGTCAGGAAGCATATACAAGGCTTTTAAAATCGGGCGGGGTTACATCTTACACGATTTCATCGGGTCAAGGTTCATCTTCGGTTCAACAAGCTTCTCTAAAAACAATCCGAGATGAGCTTGCTCATTGGCAAAGGCTTTTAAATGAAGAACTTGAATACGGTACAGGGGCGCATTGTAACTATATCAGAGGAGAGGGGGTTATGTAATGGCTTTAAATTTTTTGTTTAACCCTTTAAAATTCGGGAACCAAAAATCAAAATCCGAGCCGAATGCGGCGGTTTATCCCGTCGGGACTTTTTGGGGCGGAGTATTTGACGGAGAGCAAGAACCCGGAGCGTTAGGCGTTGGTTATATTTATGACGTTGACTATTACGAATTGGCACGGCGGGCTTATACGCTTGTTACAATAAATGAATTTGCCAGAATGATGATTTTAAGGCTGACGGAGTTTGTTGTCGGAACGGGTTTAAGATTACACCCGACACCGCTTAGGGGTTTGTTGAAACGGCTTTTTAAAATTGATATTCCGGAGGATTTTTCAAAAAACATTCAAGAATTATGGAGCTTGATTGAAAATGATAAAAATATTTCAAACACAAAAAATCAAAATATACACTCAATGGCAAGGAGTGTATTTTTTAACGGTTTAATTGCCGGAGATATCTTAGTTGTAAAAAGGGTAAAAAACGGGTTTCTTGAATATCAGTTAATAAACGGATTGTCTGTTAAATCTTCCCGTTCGGTTTCGGAAGCGGGAAACGAAATTATTGACGGTGTTGAAATTGATGAAAATGAAAAACATATCGGATTTTATGTAATTGATAAAAAGGGGCGAGAGCAATATATAAAAGCTCGAGATTCAAAAGGCAGATTAACCGCATGGCTTGTTCCTTGCGGAATATCGAGGTTGAATGCGACCCGTTCATATTCAATTCTCGGAGCTATAATGCAAAAAATTCATAAAATCGGGCAATATTCAAATTCGGAAGTTATGGCGGCAGAAACAAACGCCAAGTTTGCGGCTTGGGTTGAACAATCAAAGGATTCATCGGGCGTAAATCCGACAAAAAACATCCCCGGTATCGCTCGAATGTTACAAAACCAAGGGATTGGAAGTACAAGCGACGAAGCGGAAAATAAGAGAGCGTCCGAAAGATTTAGGGAGGCAGTAAAAAAAATTGCCTCGGGGCTCTTTATACACATGCCAATCGGTCAAAAATTAAACTCTTTCGACACAAAACGCCCGAATGTAAATTACACGCAATTCCTTGACGGCTCGATGAAATACAACACGGCTTCAATCGGCGTTCCTTTTGAAGTTGCCTTGATGTCATTTTCTAATAACTTTTCGGCTTCAAGAGCGGCACTGAAAATGTTTGAAGTTATTCTCCAAAATAACCGTCAATTCTCGGTCGTTGATTACTTTTATCAACCTGTTTACGAGCAAATGTTCGAGCTTGAATGCTTAAAAGGCAATATTCTCGCTCCGAAATACTTGGAATTAAAGAACGACGACGGGTTTTTGGATAACGCTTACACAAAAGCCAAATTTGTCGGGGTTAAAATTCCTCACATTGACGAAGTAAAAGAGGTCAATGCGGTTCTTTCAAAATTAAAAGGCGGATTAACCACTTTTGAACAAGCGCTTGAAGATTTGGGAATCACTTCCGATTTTGACTCGATAATTGAGCGCCGAAAGATTGAGGAAGAAAAAATCAAAAAAGCGGGTCTGAATTTTGAAACCTTGTTTGCCCCGGACGGCGGAGCTTCAAACGATGAGGACACGGAAGCGGATTCAAGAAATAAAAAGTAAACGAAAAAGGAGAAGGAAAAATGACAGAAGAAAAAACAAAACAAAAATTGAAAGTTTCAGATTTATCCGAACAGGAGCAAAAAGAACTTATCGCGGAAGCGTATGCGGTCGGGCTTAAAGGTATTTTCCAAACTTGGAACGTTGAAACCTTAAAAACAAAAATCAAAGAAGCAAAAGAAAAAGACGAAAAATCCGAAAGCGAAACCGCAGAGCAAACAGGCGGCGAGGATGAAGCACAGGAAAAAGGTGAGGGCGAAACGCAAGAAAATGCCGAAGAACCCAAAGCCGAAGAACCAAAGGTTGAAGAACCAAAAAAAGACAAACCCAAAAAGGAAAAAGAAGTTAAAGTTTGCGGAATTTGTCATATTTGCCGCTCAAAAGTAGTCGATGGAGTTTGCACGGGTTGCGGCTTTCATAAGTAATCGGAGGAGTTGAAATGGCGATTAAAATTAAAGGCGTAATCGGTGCGGATATTAACGGGCAAGAGTTCGCCGAAAGAATTTCAAAACTTTCGGGTGACATTACTTTTGAAATTGATTCACCGGGCGGTTCGGTATTTCACGGAATATCGATGTTTAATGCGATAAAAAATTACGACAAAGGAAAATGCAAAATGCATGTTGTCGGCGATTGTTCCTCAATGGCGGCTTATATAATGCTTGCGGGGGATGGGGATGTTGAATTTGAGCCAAATTCAATTGTTGTTTTGCATAATCCTTGGAGTATTGCAATCGGCGACTATCGGACAATGCAAAAAGAGGGGGCGATTCTTGAAGAAATGGCTTCAATGTACGCTTTGGAATTTGTTAAAAAGGGACTTTTTGAAAAATCCGAAATACGCTCAATAATGGATAATGAAACATGGTTTATGGGTGAAAATTTGAAAAAACTCGGGCGTATTCTTGGCGATGATTCAAACGAAGAAAACAGCTCAAATATTGAAATCAAAGTTGCCGCATGCCGCGAGAGAATGAGCGAAGCCAAAGCAAAAATAAAGGCAATGAAGCTTGACGAAGATGTCGATAAAATCGCCGCTTTACTTTCTAAAGCAATAAACGGGTTAAACCAAACAAAAGAAATTAAAAACGAAATGCAACAGGAAGAAAAAGGAGAAAACAAAATGATTAAAGATTTAAACGAGCTAAAGGCTCAAAACATCACGGTTTACAACGAAGCAAGAGAAGAAGGCGTGAAAGCCGAACAAAAAAGAGTTGCTTCATTGATGAAATTTATTGATGTTGATAAAAACGCCGTAATTAAAGCGATAGAAGACGGTGTCGGTATCGGCGACGATGAATTTCAAGCGGCAATTTTAATGGCTAAAACAAACAAAAAAGAAATTAAAGCCATGGAAGAAAATAATCCGCCCAAAGTGAACCCGCAAACCGAAACTCACGCACCCGAAGGTGACGAGGATAAACAAACCGAAGAAGAAAGGGCAAAAGCTCAAAAAGAAATTGAAGATAAAAAATTTAACGCTTTAATTTCGGCAATGGGGATAACAATTAGTAATTCCTAATTCCTAATTACTAAAATTTAATTACGCATTACGAATTACAAATTAAAAGAAAAGGAGAAATAAAAATGACACATATTGACAATTCAAAAATCTTTCATGATGCGATTTATACCGACGTTGATATATTTGTACCCCAAAAAACAACTTATAAAGCGGGAACGGTTTTAGGAAGAAACACCGAAGGCAAATTGACCGCTTTTACAACCGAAAATGACAAAGAGATTAATTTTGAAGGGCAAGAAGCAGGGTTTAAATGCGAACCGCTTTATATTTTGGCACAAACTTTGGTTAATGATTTATCAAGCGACGAAACTTATACTCTCGTAAGAGTAGCGGAAGCGGGTTTGGTTGATAAAAACGCATTGATTTTTGTACATTCAGGCGACGAAAAAGAGGTTGCCGTTCTCGATGCTCTTCGCAAAAACGGTTTTCGTTTGAAAAACATCGAAGAACAAACCGTTCCTTCGCCGCTCAATTAACAATTTGTAATTCGTAATTATTAAAATTTAATTATGAATTACGCATTACGAATTACGCATTATTCAAAAAAGGAGAAATAAAATATGTCAGATTTAGCATTAATTAAAAAAGCCATGGAAGTAGGTTTTGACCTTAAACAAAAACCCTCAATGTTTCTTTCAAACTTTTTCAAAAAGACTCAATTAAAAGGGATAAAAGTTGAACTTCAAGGCAGATACACGGAAGGATATTATTCCGTTGACGTTAAATTGGGAACGGGCGGTCGTTATAATTCGCTTGATGAATACGACACAAGAGATTTTGTTGTTCCCGAATACAATGACATCGGCACTTTAACCGAAGAAGATGTTTTTAAAGCTCAATTCGGTCAAACGGAATACGACCAAACCGCAAATATTTTAAATACAATAAACGATAATCAATCAATATTTGCGGATAAACAAAGAAGAGCCGAAGAAAAACAAGCGTCAGACGGCTTATTTTACGGTAAAATAGCTCTTGCGGGCGGAAACAAAATTGATTTCAAAAAGAAAGAAGCCCATAAAATTTCGGTTGCTTCTTCAAAATGGAACACCGCAGACGGCGACCCGAATAAGGTTATCGGCGATGCCATTGAATTATGTATGAAAGACGGAAAAATCGGAGCTTCCGAATGGAATTTAATACTTGAAAGTAAAGGTTTAACAGCCTTTTTGAATAATGAAAAATTCCGCAATAATTCAAAATGGAACGACGGAGTTAAAAGAACCGATATAAATATACCGATTGAAGCAACACCGGGGGCAATGTTCCATGGAAGAGCAAGTGTTGGCGGATATGTCGTAAACGTTTGGAGCTACGATGAAAAATATACAATTCCAAAGGGTTACGGGTTTGCAAACGAAGGCGAACAATTCGGCTATATTCCGAGCGGTTGCGGCTTATTGCTCCCGATGAATCCGAATTTCAAAAGATATTACGGAGCAATTAACAATGTCAATGCTCCGAGCCAACCCGGTATCGGCGGAAATAAATTAGAGTTGATTGAAACTGAACAACTTCCTTATGCTTACGATGTATTGGTTGACGGTTCAGCAACTACAAAATACGGCGTTAAATCCCGTCCGCTTTTAATACCCGTTGAAATAGATTCATTCGCAACAATTCACGACATAGTCTAATTTTACGTAATGCAATAATTAGATTTAACAAAAAAAGGGTAAATATGAATAATTGTTTGCACGAATTATTTAAACTTCACAAAGAAACCGTTCTCCTCGATGGAAACGGTTTCCGTGTGGATTGTATTTTAAAACCGACAGGGACGAGCAAAGAAATCAAAATGGAAGGATTTTCGAGTTTTATCGGAGTGAGCTTTCAAGAAAGTAATGCGGGCTTTTTCGGCGATTCTTTTGAATTGACAATAAACGTCGAAACTTTGAAAAAATACACGGATTTAATCCCGACGAAGGGTTGGAGCGTGAGCGTTAAATTTCCTCAAATGGACTCAACGCCGGTTAATTTCAAAGTTGAAAATGTCGCTGTTGATAGAACGCTCGGAATGTATTTATTAAAATGTTCGGCTTCAACCTCAACGCTTAATCCAAAGCAAGTACAAAGACAAATTTCGGGAGGAATGTAGCGGAATTTCTGACAGGTGAAACCTGTAAAGCGAGCAGTGGCGGAGTGAAAGAA
>CAYUWO010000021.1:7613-20028 GCA_964448535.1 uncultured Gammaproteobacteria bacterium
AGTAATTCTGCAACGAAGTCCTAACCTGCGAGCAGTTAAGAAATTTCAAGACAGCGGAATTTCTGACAGGTGAAACCTGTAAAGCGAGCAGTGGCGGAGTGAAAGAATTACTTGCTAAAGTAATTCTGCAACGAAGTCCTAACCTGCGAGCAGTTAAGAAATTTCAAGACAGCAAAAAAAGGGGGGATTATGGCAATAACGTCAATAATAACACCGATGAATTACACGCTTGTCCGTGATGCTATTTGTCAACACTTGGCAAACGAAAGAGATAATCAAAAAAACCTCGCCAAAGAAACGGGCGCGGGTGATGATTGGATTGAAAAAAATATCAATTTTGTTATTTTCCCGAAACGCTTTCGTTTTCCCGATGTTGAAGATATGCCATGCGTATATGTTTATTTTAACGAAATGAATTTTGACGAATTGGAGCAAGACGTTTTTGAAAATGAAGCACAAGGAAATCTCGTTATTGAATATTATACGGTCGGTTTAAACGATGAAGAGGTTGCTTATAAAAACGATGCCGATACAAACGCCGAGGATAGATTGAGTTATTTGACATCTCAATTATACAAAATTCTATGTTCGGAAGCGACAAATCTTTATGATGCGACGGATAAAATAATAAAAAATTTCACGGTCAAATCTTGGAAACGGATTATATCACCCGAAAACGATAACACGGCGGGGACGGTTCTCGGAGCGAAGTTCGAATTTAATGTCGGGTTCACAGAATCGACGTATTATGCTCAAACAGTTGAAATAAAAGAGTTTTATTCAAAATTAAATATTCGGGATGAATTTATAAGTCCGTTTATACGAGTTTTGTTACAAAATCAAGAAAATTAGATATAAGGAGATAAAAAATGGCAATTACAAAAGGGCTTGACATTTCGGCTGTTGCCTCGGCAACAAGCGTAACGGTCAAACAAAAAAATCAACAGAATGCGGCAAATTTACGCCCTGAAATTATTGTTTGTTTAGGTCAAAAACAAACAGAATCAAAGGCGAAATTAAACGAGCTTGTTTTGGCTTCGGGCAGTGCCGACGACATCGGTATTATTTACGGCTTTGGCTCGCCGCTTCACAGAATGGCTCGTAAATTATTCCCAAAAGCGGGCAACGGTTCAAAAGTAAATACTTATTTTATAGCGGTTGATGAGCCGTCAGGCGGGGAAGCGGAAGTAAAAACCCTAAAAATTACGGCGGCGGCCGGGATAAAAAAATCGTTTAACGGTTATTTTGTTTTAAACGATTTAATATTCGAAGCGGCGGCGGATGTAGTCGGCAAAGTTGCAACGGCTTTTCATAACAACCCCGCAAAAGATGTTCGGGGCGTTGACTTAAATTCTTATGAAAAAACGGCAATTCCGTTTACTTTTACAAAGGGAATGTCTGTCGAGGATTGTTCAAAGGCTTTAAAAGAAACTTTGGAAGAATATTTGGAACTTCCTTTTACAATCGCTCTCAATGAAGACGAAGGCGTTACGGGATTAAAATTAACCGCAAAATGGAAAGGAGCGGATTCGCTTTTTGACTTTGCAATTTTAGACGAAGATGGAAACGAAATTGATTCAAGCGTTTACGGCTGCTCTTTTGAAATAACAAGAACAACGGAATCCTCGGGCGTTGGTAAATACGGCGACGAGGTTTTTGGGTTATTAAACGAAGAATTGGGAGTTACAAGGGTAATTTCGCAATATGCAAATTCAACCGTTCTTGACAGTTTAAAAGAAAAATTTGAAAACTGGAGAACGGACGGTTTAATTGCTCAATATGTAACTTGTTATTCTTCAATACAAGCCCCCGAATCGGGTTCGGCTACGGGAACCTGGGACGTTGCTTCGCTTATTGAAACAGGAACGGGGAGAAGGGATGATGCGATAAACGTTCAAATTGTCGGAGATTTGAATAATTTGCGCCCCTTGACATACCAAGAGAGCGACCGTTTATTAAAAGCGGGTTATTCAAATATTGTCAGAAAATCAGACGGTTCTTATAAAATAATGGATTTGGCGACATTTTATCACCCCGTCGGTAAAACAAACCCGTTATTCAGATTTGACCGTGATGTAACGGCGGTCGGGAATATCGCTTATGATTTAATGGCAACTTTCAGAGATTCTAACGAATGGAAATCGGTTATTTTAATCTCTGAAAAGGACATTACTACAAACCCTGCGGCACGCACGCTAAAAGATGTCAAAGCGGCGGTTAATACAAGGCTTGGCATACTGGGACAAGCGGGCTTTATCTCTAATTATGCGGAAGCTCAAAAAGAAACCGAAGTTGAAATCGATTCAGTCAACCCAAACCGAATAAACATAAATCCGAAATTTGATTTAACGGGTGTCGGAAGAATATTCGATATTGTTAACTTCATCGGATTTAACTTTAAAGGCTAAAACGCAATAATAATGTGCTGTCTTGGATTTCCTCCACGCTCGCAGAGTTTCGCCTTTTGAGTTCCGCTCAAGCCGGCTCAATCTGCTCGCTATCCGGACACGCTTGCGCTCCGTCCGTACGGAAATCCGCTTTAAACAAATTGCACGAGGGCGTTTATGCCCGATTAAAAAACATAAAGGTATAAAAAAGGGTTTGATAATTTTAAGCCCCTTAAAACGGCGGGTGCGAGGTCAATTTTTTCGACCTTCCCCGTCGAAAACCTTAAAAAGTAGAATTTAAGCAAAAATCAAAAAAAGGAGAAATATTATGGCAAAAGTCGGAGATGCGATTTCGCTAACAATCAACGGCACAAAGTTCGCTATTCCCAAAGATACCGAACCGAATGTTATTGAAGGCGGCGATACAATAACAGAAACACAACAATTCGGAGACGGAACCGCAGATGCGTATGTTTCAAGAAATATTGCGAGAATTACGGGTTTAAAAATAAAGGTCAGCGACGCTCTTGACGAAGCGTTTAAAAGCGTTCGTTCAATGACCGATGTTCCGATTGTACTCCAATGCGTTTCAAAATCTTATGAAATGACGGGTTGCATGGTCGGAGAGGTTGAAGTTTCGGCAACCCGAAGAATAACAAACGAATTCGAGGTTCATTGTACGGACGGAAGCGGAATTCGTAAGTCGTAACAGAATTAAAAGAAAAATTAAACGCGTTTGAGAACTTGAAAAACAGAAAAAATATTATAGAATATGTATAAGGAGAAAAAATGCCAACAATCAGAAAAATTATGGAAAAAAACAGAGCCGTTGAAATATTAAACGAAATTAAACTGAATATATGTGATAATGACTTGGATTATATATGTCAAGAAGCGTTATTAGAGGAAGAAATTAACGAAAATAACGAAGCAACAAGAAAATTATTACAAGGTATTATGTGCGGTTTGGTTTTTTGGGATGAACAAGAAAAATGCTTGGTTCAAACTTTAATTAACCCTGTAAAAGCGGGTTCGCTTGAACTTGATAAACTTTATTATAAAAATAAAATTACTTTTGGAAGTGCAAAAGGTTTTAAAGCAACAAATCAAGTTGAACTTACTATTAATGCAATCGCTACACTTTGCGCAAGACCGACACAGCTTATTGAACAAATGTACGGTCAGGATTTAACAATCGCAACGGCTTGCGTTAATTTTTTCGACAAATAGTTATCTGTGTAGGCTCTTACTATTCGGATATACTTTTATATTACGGTTGGGCAACAATAAGCGAAGTAAACGACAGCCTGATAGATGATTTAATATTTTTTGGTCGAAGATGTGAAAAAATAAACAGAAATGCAAATAACGGGCAATTATAGCCCGTTATTTTTTGGGGGGTTTAATGGGTGCTTCAAAATTTAGTATTTTTAGTTCTTTTAAAGCAAAAGACGGGGTTTCGCCCGTATTTGAAAGAATAACAAATAAAGCAGGATTACTTAACAAAGTATTTTTTAAATTCAATTCAACTCAAAATAGATTCGGTTCTTGTTTTAGAGCAACAATGGACAAGGCGAATTTTTTAATGTCGGCTTTTATGGGAAGTTTTGTTTTTAAAAAAGTTCAAGATTTTTATAATAAATGTTTGTCAGCGGCTCAAATTCAACTTACTGCCGAACAAAAACTTACACAAGTTATGAAAAACAATGCCAATATAAGAATGAAGGGGCAGGATGCTTATTTATCCGTAACTCAAACTTTGTTTAAAATGGCTTCCGATATGCAAAAAAAAGGAGTATTGGGCGACGAGGTTTTAATTGGCGGTATGCAAACTCTCGGCTCTATGGGTTTTGATGATAACGTTATTAAAAAAATAATGCCGTCAATAGCGGATTTAATTGTTCAACAAAAAGGTTACAACGCAAGCGTTGAGGATGCTGAAAATATTTCAAAAGGGTTAGGCAGGGCGCTCGCCGGAAATTCGGGAGCATTGTCAAGAATGGGGATTGTTTTAGATAAAAATCAAAAGAAACAATTCGCTACAATGAATACAATGCAAAGAACTTCAATGATTGCGGATTTGTTAAAAAACAGAGTAGGAGGTTTAAACGAAGAGTTTGCAAAAACCAGTCAAGGCATTAAAGTAAACTTTTTAAATAATTTTGGCGATGCTCTTGAAGATATCGGAAAAAAATTAATGCCGTTAGAAGGAACGATTTTCAGAAACTTAAATAAAATTTTACCAAAATTAGTTCCAACATTTGACAAAATATTTAATGCTCTAAAATACGGATTTAGAACAATGAAACCCGTTTTTAATGAATTTAACGGACTTTTAAAATATTTATCTCAAACGCTCATCCCTTGGTTGTCAGAACAAACCCCAACAATAAAATATATTTTTGAGAATGTGTTTGTTCCTGCTTGTGAATTGACAATCAGAGGGTTAAAGGGGGTATTTAAATTTGTTGAAATTTTATATAACGGATGTTCAAATTTTTGTAATTTTATAAAAGATAATTGGTTGCCGGTATTTATGACTATTCCGGCGGTAATTGCAGGCATAAATTATGCTATTGATATGTGGCGTTTAAAAATGGCATTGTTACGTACGGAAGGCGGTGCAATGGCTATGATAATGAATACAAAAGTTTTAAAAACATTTTCTTTGATGACAGGGGCGATTTGGAAAAGTGTTGTCGCTTTAAAAGCACAAACTCTTGCTTGTATTAAAGCCGCCGCCGCTTTTGCAACGACTCCCGTCGGAATGATTACAATAGGCATAACGGCTTTAATCGGGGTTATATGGTTATTATGTAAAAATTGGGATAAAGTAAAAGAAATTGGAGGAAAAGCGTTTTCTTTTCTTGGAGAAACAATAAAAGCTTTTGGGGTATTCATTAAAGATGTTTTTACAAATGCTTATAATTTTGTAAAACCTTTTTTTGATTTAATTTTCAATCTTGTTAATCCGTTTGGTTTTATTATTACAAATATTCCGAAAATTATTGAAACAATCAAAGGAATTAAAAACGGCGGTGTAAAGTTTGAGTTTTTAAATAAAAATAACAATTCAAATTTTTACGCACCCGAACCTAAAATAAATGGAAATAATAAAAACGGAAATATTAAAGTTGATGTTTCTTTGTCAAACAATACTAATTTAAAAGCAAATGTTTTGACTTCATTACAAAGTTCGAATAATTTACAACTAAAACCAGCTTAATATAATTTATAATGCGCAATTGTTTCTTGATTGCTTAAACGCCCGCTCCTTGCATAGTGGGGCGGTCTTGTTCCTTGCAAGCCCTTCGCTTTCTGCTTGCAATCCGTAATTATTAAAATTAATTGCACATTACGAATTAAAAATCGGAGGTGTTATGTCATTAAATCAAGCCGTTAATGTCATTTGGACTGCTCCCGACGGGAGTTCTTTTGTATTAAAAACGCTTGAGTCCGGATATTCGCAAAAACACATCGGCGAAGTAAAAGAAAACCCGAGAACATCTTATTCCCGTTCGACTTCAACAAAAGGTGGAGGTGGTAAAAAAGGGGTTGTCGGTTCAAACGATACTTTTACGGATTTGGGTGTCGGGGGGAAAGATATTTCGCTCGATTGTTATTTTATCGGCGATAAACATCATCTTGAAGCGGAAGAATTTCGAAACGCCTTATGCCAAGTCGGAAAATCAAAACTTCAACTTGCCTATGGCGAAGAATTTACGGTTAATGTTTTAAGTTTTGAGGTTAAAAATTCACTTGTTCAAAAAGTAAATTCAACCGTTATAACGGTAAATTGGCACGAAACGTCGCCTTCGACTTACCCGAAAAGCGAAACAAGTAAACAAAAAGAAATCAAAAATTTAACATCAAGCGTAAAAGAAGGAATTGCAACTTCGCTTGAAGCAACGGCGAAAGCGATAACAAGTCCTTCTCGTTTGGCTGTTTTTTCGGCAAATTTTCAAAGGATTTTGGGTAAAATTTCAACCGCCCTCGATGTTGCAAACAATATAACATTAAATTCGATAATGACCGATATTTTAGGGCAAAATTTAATGTCGAATACTTTTACAATAACCTCTCAAATCGGGGTTATTTTTTCAAAAGCGGCATTGTTTGTAAACAAAGCAAAAAATCTAACAAACGGGGCGTTTACGCTTCCGGAGGGTTATAATTCTTTGTTTGGCGGGTGGCAATCGCTTATTTCGAGTTTAAAAACAAATACTTTTCATTCATCATCAACGGGCGGTGCGGCAAGTTTAACGCCCGAGGCGATTGACGAATTAAAATTAAACGATATGATTGCAAATTCCGCCATTGTTTCGGTTGCAGAAGCTCTTTTAAATACGGAATTTGAAACCCGTTCGGAAGCTGTTGAAGGGGCAGAAAAGTTAATCGAATTAAACGACGATTGGAATAATTTTGTCAACGAGCAACAAACCAAAATAACCGAACTTGAAGACGCTTATATTCGAGACGGGAACGTTGATGATATTGTTTCAAAATCGGCAAATGAAATTATTGAACGCTCTTACAAATTAAAAGTCGAGCAAAAAATAATTTTAACCGAAAGCGAAACGCCGATTCAACTTGCTTACAAATATTATAACGAGGATTTCAGAAACAACCCCGACAAAACGGTTGAATATTTAATAAGAACAAACAAATTCAGCGATGAAGAGTTTTTCTTAATACCGAGAGGAACGGAAGTTAAAATTTATGTATAAAGTTTATAATAAATCAAAGGGCGATTCTTGGGATGATATTTCAAGACAGGCATACGGAACACCCGACAAAGGGGGCGATATTTCAAGACTAAACAACAACCTCGAAGAAGGGGAAGTTTTGGTTCTTGAAGAGAGCGAAACCGAACAGGACGATGTCGAAATAACAGGCGATGTTTATATCCGCCATGGTGAAGTAAATTATAACGATTTTTCGGAACATACTCTCATTGACGGCTTGGAAGCAATAAAGGGTGCGGTTTTTATTTTTAATAAAACCGAGGTTGAATACAATTTTTCTTTTAATGATTCCGTTATGGTATGCGACGAAGAGGGTTTATTTTTAAAAGGACGGGTCGCAAATATAAAGTCGTGTTTGAATGATTCGGCTTCTTGGGTTCAATTAGAAGTAAAATCACACGCCGGAGTTTTAACCGAAACAAATATGCCGAACCCGTTTGAATTTACAAACCGTTCGATTCGTGGAGTTTTCGAGCAAGTCTGCAGTTATTATAATCAAAAAATCAAATTTTCATCCGAAAAGGAATTGGAAGAGGTTTTTACAAACGAAGTCGGAACTTCTTTTACGGCAAAAAAAGAAGAAACGGTGTGGGATTTTCTTTTAAGAATTGCCCGTTCTCGTGGTTTATTGATAACCGACACGGGCGACGGCTTGTTTATTGGGCGTTATAAACCAAACACCGAAGAAAAATTGAATTTAATCGACGGGGAGTGTTTGGGGGTTAAATCAATCCGAGCCGAATTTATAACGGTCGGTTTGGCTCGTTATTACGAATTGAACTCTCAATATCCGTCAACCGATACGGCAACGGTGCAGATACCGTTTCCCGTTCCGATAACAAAAAGGCTTGATTCAAACGATTTTAATTCGCTCGATTTAAAAACGTCGGGCGAAAGAATCGCATGCAGAGAAATCGGGAATCATTTTAAAGTTTATGTTTTATTGAGCGAAGATAAACGGTTAAAATCGGGCGATTTTGCCGTTGTAAAGAATTCAAAAATAAACATAAACGAAGAAACGGATTTTGTAATTGAAACGGTTCAAAGGCAACACCCCGATGTGACTTTATTAACTTTAACGCTTCCGTGTGCTTATACTTACGAAATCCCCGAAAAATTACCGTTAACGACATAATTAAAAGGATATTTTATGTTTCTAAAAACAAAACTTTCGGAAATTATTCACAAAATACAACTTCGATATTTTAATGCAACTTCGATGTCAGGAAGAGCAACAAGGCTTGTTCAATTCCATTCGGGCGGTGATGATTATTGCCCGTCTTTGGAGTGTGAGGGTTTGAGTGAAAATATCGGAGATAACCCCGCCGACGGATTTATTCTTGCTTGGCGTGACGATGTCAAAAGGGTTTGTAAAGAGGGTGAAAAAAGGATTTATTCTTTGTTGTACGACAAAGAAACGCTCAAAGCCAAAAGAGACGAATCGACGGGCGAAATGACTGTTGCCGCCGAAATTCATCTTAAAAACGACGGCGAAATCGTAATAAACAATAGTTTCAATTTAAACATAACGGTTATCGGGGTTTGTAACATAAAAGCAGCAAATACAAACGTCGAATCGGAGAGTGTAAATATTAAATCGCCCGTTACAAATATCGGCGAAGGCGGTCAAAATATCGCTCGGTTAGGCGACGAAGTAACGGTTGAAATAACTTCGGGAAGTTCGGCAGGAACATATAAAGGAACGATAACTTCGGCGGGGGTTAATACAAGCATATAAAGGATTTAACAATGGATGTTTTATTACAGGATTACGGCAACGGAGCGGAGGTTGTTTTGGAAGGGGGCGACCTTAAAGGCGACGGAACTTTATATAATGCCGTTTATTTATCTTTATTTGCGGGCGATAATTTTTCGAATGTTTTTGAAACATACGAAAGCAACAAAGAATTTGAAGAATCTTTAAACCTTCCGATTACAACGGCAAATTTAAAAACAGTCGAAACAAAAGCGAAAAATTGCTTGAAATGGATGCTTGACGAATACGTTGCAAAATCAATCGAATGTTATGCTTACGGCAACAACGACGATAAAATCGAAATCGAAATAACGATTAAAGAATCATCGGGCAACGATTCGCTTTTCGCTCTTGTTTGGGAAAATCAGAAGCGGAAATTATTAATTCGTAATTAAATTCCGCTATCTTGAAATTCTTTTCGCTAATTACGCATTACGAATTACAAAATTAAAACCCGATTTTCTTTGTTTCTCTCGGTTTTTCAATCAAATTATTAAGAACACTTATTATTTGTTTTATAGTTTGGCTGTGTTCGGAAAGTTTATTATCTGTATTTTCAATATGTAGCATTAATATTTTTTTAAGTTCTTCAATTTCTACGTTTTTGGATGTTTGTTGTATTGCATATTGTCTTAAATAAACAAACGCTCTTATTATATGGATATTAATTTCAATAGCTCTTTCGCTATTTAATACACTTGATAACATCGAAACCCCTTGTTCGGTGAAAGCATAAGGAGTATTTGAAGAATGTTTTAATTTTTCCAACTCATCGCAAATTGCGATGAGTTCTTTTAGTTCGTCCTTTGTGAGTTTAAACATAAAATCATCGGGAAATCGTTTAATGTTTCTTTTAACTGCTTCATTCAATCTGTATGTGGGAACTCCGTATAATTGTGCTAAATCCCTATCAATCATCACTCTTTGATTACGAATTAAAAATATTTTGCTTTCAATAACGCTTTCATTTTTTATTATTTCGTTTTGCATGCTTTACCTCAATAAAAATCATTTTACAACAAAATTTTTTAAAGGAAAAATGCTATGGCTAATTTTACGACAAAAACAATAAAAGAAATCTTTGATTCCTTTATGGCAAAATATGCGGTTTTAAGAAATAAATACGGGGATAATTCGCCGTTGCTTGAAAAATCGTTTATAAAAACAATCGGTTATGCTATTTCATCCGTTGCGGCGACTTTGTGGCAGTTGGGGACTTGGATTTACAAACAATGTTTTCCCCAAACTTGCGACCTGCAACCTTTAAAATTTTGGGGAGATTTAATCGGGGTTAAATACAGAACGGGGCAAAATACCAATTTAACCATAAAATTAACCGATGTAAGTGCCCCTTATCTTGTTTCGGGAACGGTTTATAAAGAATTAAACTCGGGTTTAATTTTCAAAACGGTTTCTCAAATAAACACGGAAGACGGCGTTATTATTACGACGGTTGAATGTTCGACTTCGGGTTCGGTTGGAAACTTGCCAAAGGGAACCGTTTTAAATATTGCAAACCCTCTTGACGGAATCCCCTCGACGGCAACGGTTGAAAATATGGTAATTGAGGGGACGGAGGATGAAGAGGTTGAAGAATACCGAAAACGGGTTTTATACCGTTACAGAAATAAAGCTCAAATCGGGAGCATGCTCGATTATTACAACTGGGCTTTGGAAGTCGCGGGAATCGTTGATGTTTTGCCGTATGTTTTTGAAGAAGGCACAATAACTCTTTATTTAATCTCAACGGGCTCGGGAAAATACAGAAGCCCTACGGGCAGTTTGGAGCCGAATCCCTTCCCGAAATGGGAAAACGGTCAAATTAAAGAATTAACGGGCGAAGGTCAATTTTTGCAAGTTGCTCAAGCAATTGAGGGAACCGAAGAGGGAGTCCACGACCGCCGACCTGTTCAAGCCAAAGTCGAATTAAAAGCCCCTGTATATACACCCGTAAAAATTGAGATTGAAGGGCTAACGGACACAAGCTATTCGGAATTAATCAGAACGGCTCTTGTTGACGAGCTTGATAAAAAGCGACCTCACTTAATTGCCTTAGGGTATAGCGAAGCGAATGCAAAAATAAATTCGTTCCAATTGTCAAGCATTGTAAGTAGTTTAATTAATGGCGCAACATTTTCCGATTTTTCCCTTAAAAAGGGGAACAATGAAACAGTAACCGACTGGGCGCTTGAATACGGCTCGCTTTTCTATTTATCCGAGCTTTTAATAAACGGCGAGATATTTTACAGGGGATAATTCGTAATTCGTAATGCGTAATTAAAATAATTACGAATTAAAAAGGATTGATTATGAAATATAAAATTATCGAAACTTCATTTAAAAAGTTACTCGGCAACGGATGGGCGTGGAGAGCCCCCGGGCAATTTATGTCTGATTTTTGGGATGTTCTTGTTTCCCCCCTTGCCGAATTAAAAAATCGATTTATAAGTTTTAAATTTGTTCATTTTCCGACAATTTTAATTGATAAAAACAATATCGAAAACGGTGAAAAGTTATTTGGGATAATTGATTCGGCAAATAAAGACCTCGAACAAAGGGCGGCGGAAGTCGAGAGTAAATGGAACAGTTTCGCCGGTTGTCACACTTTTTGGCAAATCGAAAACTATTTAAAAAAACGGGGGTTTAACGTTCGGGTCATTGAAAATATACCATGCGGGAGCGGAAGTGTCGATATGCTGCATGGAGCAAGAAAAATCGGCAACGGTTTTTTATTGTTTGAAAACGAGCATAAAGACCCGATTGTGATAACGGACGGGAAGCATAGTTTTATAGTAAAATTCGAGGATTTTTTCACCAAAGAGCAAATTTCCGATTTAATTGAAACTCTCGTAAGAAATAAACCCGCTCACAACGGAGTTTATATAATCCTCCATCATTTACGAAAAAAAGAAATTCATCACGTTTTGACAAAAAGACAAATGCAAAGTTACAGAAAATCGCAATATTGCGATTGTAAAACAAAGGGGGGCTTTTAAATGTCATTATTTACAAAAATTCTCGATTTATTTTTAACGGATATGGAAACCGACGGCGACGATTATTTCGATTTTGACCGTGATTTAAACGATAATTTTAAAAAAATCGACAAAAGATTTGAGGCGGTAAAGATAACATTGTGGTCCAACAGGTGGGAAGGGGATGGACCCCCTTATACGCAAACCGTTCAAGTCGAGGGCATAAAAGAAAAAGACAACCCCCATGTAACTTTAAAAATATCGGATGAATATGAAACGGCACAAAATGAGATGTTGACATATTCAAGGCTTTTTAAAGCCGAAACATCGGATGGAAAAATAAAATTTTATGCGACAAGCCCGACAGAAATTGAACTGACGTTAATAGTTAAACTTTTATAGGAGTAAAAAATGGGAGAAGTATTTCTTGAAAAAACAAGGTTTGCCACCGTGCAATCTGCCACATACGACCAACCGGGCATTTTAACTCTCGATGCCCTTAATCAATCCAAAGCCCTATTCACGGGCACAGAGTCAGAGATTGAGGAAGTG
>CAYUWO010000022.1:0-4474 GCA_964448535.1 uncultured Gammaproteobacteria bacterium
AATCCGCCTAAATCGCCCGTTACGCCGCCTCCAAAAACAACTATTAAATCTTTTCTTTCAATTTTTAATTCCAAAAGCTTTTCGAGCATATAGCGGAACGTGTCAAAATTTTTGTTTTCTTCCCCATCCTTTATTACAACCTTGTTTTTAAATTTTGATACAAATTCAGGGTAAATATTTACAAGGTTATCATTTGTAATAAGAAAAACTTTTCTTCCCCTCATAGAAGAAGGTTCAAGTGCGCTTGAGGCACCTTTTTCAATTAAAATTTGATAAGGGCTGGCTGTATTAACTTTAATTTTTTTCATATAGCTTTATAATCCCTTCTGCGGCTAAATCGGCGCTTTGATTTGCGTTAATTTTATATTGAGCCATTTTTAAATATTTATTTTCGCGCCTTTTAAATAATTCTTCAAGTGTTTTTTTGGGGTCGTCCGTTAAAAGCAGGGGGCGGGTTTTATCTTCCTTAATCCTGTTAAAAATTTCATCAGGGGGAATCTCAAGATAGAAAACTTTTCCAAGCTCTTTTACAAGAGGGAAATTTTCTTCGCTCTCCGCTATTCCTCCGCCCGTTGATATGATTTTTCTTTTTTTGCCTTTTAATTCACATAAAATTTTTGTTTCAAGCTTTCTAAAATATTTTTCGCCCTTATCTTTAAAAATTAAAGTTATGGGGCGATTTTCCCTGTTTTCAATTAACAAATCAAGGTCTATAAATTCAAACTCTGTAAGTTTTTCAAGTTTTTTCCCCACGGTTGTCTTTCCGCACCCCGGCATTCCGATTAAAATTATGTTATCTTCCTTCATAATTCCTCAAAGTTTCAAGATAGCTGTCCCCGCCGAATTTATCAAAAAAGGCATTAATAAAAACTATTGCCGCCATATTTAAAGCGACCGTTCCGCAAGCTTCAACCGCGCAAGTGTCGGCACGCTCAAAATGAGCCTTCGTATTTTCTTTTGAAATTAAATCAATTGAGTTAAGCGGTTTTCTCATTGTGGGAATAGGTTTCATTCCGATTGTTAAAACAACATCCTCGCCGTTTGTCATTCCGCCTTCAATTCCCCCTGCGTTATTTGTTTTTCTTTTTATTTTTTTGTTGTCATAAAAAATTTCATCATGAACCCTGTCCCCTTCTAAATCGGCACATTCTCTCCCGAGCCCAATTTCAACCGATTTCACTGCGGGAATACTCATTAAGGCTTGAGCAAGCTGCCCGTCCAGACGCTTATCCCAATGCACAAAACTTCCGAGCCCGCATGGAAGATTTTTATAAACAACTCTTATAATTCCGCCAAGGCTGACCCCTTCTTTTTTTGCATTTTCTATAACTTTATCAAAAGAACTTTTTTGTCCCCCGATAGAAATAATTTCAACTTCGCCTTTAATTCCGAAATTAAAAAGAATATTTCGGCATATTGCTCCGACTGCGGTTCTTGTTGCGGTTTCTCTGGCGCTCGATCTTTCAAGAATATCTCTTATATCGTCTGCGCCGTATTTAATTGCACCCGCAAAATCGGCATGCCCCGGGCGGACTTTTGTAATTTTCTTTTCTTCAATTTTCTTTATAATTTCGGGGTTCAATAAATCTTCTTTGCTGAAGTTTTCAACCCGCATAGGGATTTTCCAATTTTCAAAATCTTTATTTTTGATTTCGATACAAATCGGAGAGCCCGTTGTCTTGCCAAATCTAACGCCCGATTTAACTTCGATTTTATCGGTTTCAATTTTCATTCTGCCGCCTCTGCCTTTCCCTTTTTGGCGGTTAGCAAGCTCGTTATTTATAAAATCGAAATCAATTTTATATCCGTATCCTATGCCCTCTATTATCGCATTAAGGCATTTTCCGTGTGATTCGCCCGATGTTAAAAACCTTACTGTCAAAATTTCCTCCGATTAAATATACACCCAAGGCACATGCTCATTTGCAATAATAACTTCAACTCCCGCTTTCGAAATCAGCCCCTGAAGAAGGGGAAGAACATGAACCTCCGAGTTAAAATGTCCGATATCGGCGGCGGCAAAGTTTGTAACTTCAAGTGCGGCATGAAATTTTATGTCCCCTGTCATATACAAATCAACATCATAATCTCTTAATTTCTTAATAAAGCCGCCTCCTGCACCTGCCGATATTGCAACATTTTTAACTGTTTCAACCCCAGAAGGGTTAATAAGCTTAATTCTGTCAACCCCAAGCGCCACTTTTGCGTTATCCAAAAATTCATCAAGCGCAATTTCATCTTTCAGGTGAGAAATTTTGATATAGTCGTCAACCGTAATAAGGTTTTTGAGCCCCAAAACTCCGGCAAGGGCGTCTGTTGTAGAGCCGTACGTTTTATCAAGGTTTGTGTGCGCCGAATAAATCGAAATGTTATGTTTAATCGCCTCAATAATGACTGAATCGTTAATCGCGCTCAGTCTGTCAAAAATAACGGGGTGATGAGTTACTATAAGATCGCAATCGTTAGTTATAGCTTGTTCTAAAACCTCTTTAGTCAAAGAAAGAGCAACAAGAACCTTGTTTGTATAATCATGACACAAATTAATCTGCCAGCCGGAATTATCCCACGGTTCCATTAAATCAAGAGAGGCATATTTTTCAATCTTTGAAATGATTTCTTCCGTTTTTATCATAAAACAATCTCCAAAATGCGTTTTGCAACTTCTTTTTTTGGCGCATTTTCTATTTTTACCGTTTCCTTATCGCATATAACCCAAACTTCCGTGTTATCTTTGTCTAAAGCGGTTTTGGCGTCGTTTGCAACAATGTAATCACATTTTTTATCATAAAGCTTTTTTCTTCCCCATTCAACAACATCTTCGGTTGAAAGCGAAAAGCCGATTACTTTTTGATTTTCGTTTTTATTTTGGGCTATATATTTAAGTATATCAGGATTTAACCCAAGTTCAATCGTATATGAATCATTTTTAATTTCTTCTTTTTTAATTTTTGAATTTTTATAATTTTTAACGGAAAAATCTGAAACCGCAGCCGCCATTATAAGATAATCCGCATTTTTAAACTCCCGGATAACTGCGTTATACATCTCTTTTGCGCTCTTTGTAACACTGACTTTATAAGGTTTATCAACTTCAAAAGTCGATATCAATGAAACTTCATATCCCATATCATAGGCACAATCCGCAAGGGCAAGTCCGGTTTTTCCGGATGAAGCGTTTGTAATAAATCTGACAGGGTCAATATATTCTCTTGTTCCGCCTGCTGTTATTAAGATTTTTCTTTTTTTTGCATGTTTATTTTGGTTTTGATTAGCCGTATTTTTGTTTATAAGAGCTTCATTTTCAAAAGAATTTTTAATAAAATTTACAATTTCAAAGGGCTCTCTCATTTTGCCGACCCCGTTGTATCCGCAAGCTAATTCCCCTTCAATCGGGTCAATTATTTTCACGTTTGAATTTTTTAATTTTGAAATATTTTCTTGTACAAATTTATTGTTCCACATTCCTTCATTCATAGCAGGCGCAATAAACACGGGTTTTTGCTTTCCGATAAAAGCGCAGGCAACAGAAGTTAAGAGATTATCCGCAATCCCCAATGATATTTTTGATATGGTGTTTGCGCTAATCGGAGCAATAACAAAAATATCCGCCCAATCAGCAAGGCTTATGTGTTCCGCTTCGCCTCTTTTTTGAAACATATCGACATATACGGGGTTATTAGAAAGGGTTTCAAGCGTCTTTTCCCCTATAAAAAGAAGCCCGGTTTCCGTTGAAACAACTTTAACATCAGCGCCCTCTTTTTTAAAAAGCCTGATTAATCCTGCACTTTTATAAGCGGCAATTGAGCCGGTTATTCCAAGAAGAATCTTTTTGCCGTCAAACGTCATTGCCGCCTTTTCCCGTTTCAAAATCGTATATTGCCTGAAGCTTTGTATATGCCTCTTCAACCTTGTCATTTATAATGTTGTATTTATATTTATCAATTTTGTTAAGCTCATCCTTTGCGCATAAAAGACGCTTTTGTATAACCTCGTCGCACTCGGTGCATCTGCCTTTCAGCCTGTGTTCAAGTTCTTCTAATGAAGGAGGCGTAAAAAATATTGTTACGCAGTCCGGAAACAGTTCCATAACTTTTTTTGCGCCCTTTGTTTCTATTTCAAGCATAACATTGTTTCCTAAGTCAAGATTTTTTTGCACAAACTTTTTGCTTGTGCCGTATAAATTACCGGAATACTCCGCCCACTCAAGAAATTCTCCGTTTTTAACGCTTTCTTCAAATGTTTCTCTTGAAACAAAATAATAGTTAACCCCGTCTTTTTCAGACGGGCGGGGGGGTCTTGTTGTCATAGAAATTGAATAACAAACCCCTTCTTTGTTATTTTCAAAAAGCGATAAGACCGATGTCGCGAACACTTCCGCAAACCGTTCATCGGCATTGTATACAACATCCATGGTTTATTGCTCCCACCCCGTATTATTCAGTTTTTGATGCCACTTCCACGCGTGGTCCACGAT
>CAYUWO010000022.1:4484-18625 GCA_964448535.1 uncultured Gammaproteobacteria bacterium
AAAAATTTATTTAAAATTGTTCCTTTACCGACGCCCGAAGGCCCTGTCATTACAAAAAGTTTACCTGTATTTTTCATAAAAATTTTTAACCCTAATATTTTGCAAGGCTTATAACTTTAACGCCTTTCGGAAGTTTTTCTCTTCCTTTAAGGTCTGATAATTCAATTACAAATGCAAGCCCCGCAAGAACCCCCGCCTTATTAACAAGCTCGCATGCCGCCGTTGCCGTTCCGCCCGTTGCAAGAAGGTCGTCGATTACAAGCACTCTTTTTCCTTTTTCAATTGCATCTTTGTGCATTTCGATTTTATCGGTGCCGTATTCAAGCGCATATTCGACGCTGTAAGTTTCGGCGGGCAGTTTGTTCGGTTTTCTTATGGGAATAAAACCGCAGCCTAATTTATAAGCAACGGGCATGCCAAAAATAAACCCGCGGGATTCAATCCCTGCTACATAGTCAATGTTATCATTCTTGAAAGCGTCGACAATTGCTTCAATCATTTTTTTCATTATGTCGGGTTTTTTTATTGCCGTTGTTATATCTCTAAATAAAATCCCTTTTTTCGGGAAATCCGGAACATCCCTTATTGCTTCTTTAATAAAATCCATAATCTTTTAAAACCTTCAAGCTTCTAAAACTATTTTATCAAAAAAACTTTTATAGTAAAATTAATATATTATGGAAGAAATTTTAGAAATATTAAAACAAAAAATACAGGATGTTACCCCCCGCTTTAATTCTTATGCGAGGTGTCTTTGACAAAGAAGATTTAGAAAACAAGTTAGAAAATCTCGATAAAAAAGCAAAAGATGAAACAGTCTGGCAAAACCCGAATATTGCCGCAGATATTTTAAAAGAGCAAAAAGAGGTTAAAACGGCTCTTGAAGCCTATGAAAAAAATTATATAATTCTTGAGGACGCTAAAATTTCGCTTGAATTAAACGACTCGGATTTAATAAAAGAATCAATTGAAAAACTTGATGAATTAACCTTATTTTTAAATAAGTTTGATTTAGAAAAAATGCTCTCGGATGAATATGACAAAAATGACGCCATGTTAACCGTAAATGCGGGCGCAGGAGGCACAGACGCACAGGACTGGGCAAATATGCTTCTTCGTATGTATTTAAGATATTCCGACAAAAAAAAATACACGGTTGAATTGCTTGATAAATCAGACGGAGAAGAGGCGGGAATAAAATCCGCAACGATAAGAATCAAAGGAAAATGGGCTTACGGATATTTAAAAGCGGAAAAAGGGGTGCACAGGCTTGTAAGAATTTCCCCTTTTAACGCAAACGGAAAAAGACAAACCAGTTTTGCAAGCATTGAAGTAACCCCCGTTATAGAAGATTTTGAAAATAAAATCGTTATCCCCCCTGAAGATATCGAGCTTGAAACAATGCGCTCGGGGGGCGCAGGCGGGCAGAACGTCAACAAAGTTGAAACAGCGGTCAGAATCTGTCATAAGCCGACAGGAATTGTCGTTAAATGTCAGCAGGAAAGATCGCAATTACAAAACAGAGAAACCGCAATGCAAATGCTCGCTTCAAAACTTTTGCTTTTAAAAAAAATCGAACATGAAAAAAAGATGTCCGACTTAAAAGGCGAAACCATGGATATAAACTTTGGCTCTCAAATAAGAAGTTACGTTTTTCACCCGTATAAAATGGTTAAAGACCATCGGACAAACTTTGAAACGGGAAATGTTGATTCTGTTATGGACGGGAATATAGACGGATTTATAGAAGAGTATTTGAAAGGTCAATAAAATGATAAAAGCGCAAAGAGGAACAAAAGATATACTGCCTGATGAAATCTTAACTTGGCAGGGCATTGAAAAAAAAGCACGAGAGCTTTTTCAAGCTGCTAATTACAAGGAAATAAGAACTCCGATTTTTGAAGCAACGGAGCTTTTTAAACGCGGGGTGGGAGATTCTACCGACATTGTAAATAAAGAAATGTATACATTTTTATCGGGCGGAAAGGAAAACTCAATAACTTTGCGTCCGGAAAACACCGCAGGGGTAGTCAGAAGCTATATAGAACACGGGCTTGAAAGGCTTTCCCCGCCGGTGAAACTTTGGTATTTCGGTCCGATGTTCAGATATGAACGTCCGCAAGCGGGCAGACAAAGGCAGTTCCATCAAATAGGGCTCGAGCTGTTTGGGGTTGAAAACCCGACGGCAGACGCAGAGGTTATAATTTTAGCTTCGGAATTTTTAAAGGCAAACGGAATAGACAATTTAACCGTAAGTTTAAATTCGCTCGGCTGTCTTGATTGCAGAAAAAAATACAAAGATGAAATTAAAAATGTACTAAAGCCTTATTTGTCAAGTCTCTGTAACGACTGCAAATTAAGATATGAAAAAAACCCCCTAAGAATGCTTGATTGCAAAGATGAAAACTGTAAAAAAATCTTTGAACTTGACGAAATTAAAAATATAATTTTAAAAGATTTTATATGCCCCGATTGCAAAAACCATTTTGAAGAGGTTAAAAAATATCTCGATTCGGCGGGAGTTGAATATATAGAAGATAAAATGCTTGTAAGAGGGCTTGATTATTATACAAGAACGGTTTTTGAGATTAAAAGCAATTCTCTTGGCTCTCAAAACGCTGTTTTAGGGGGAGGCAGATATGACGGGCTTGTGGAAATGCTCGGCGGAAAACCTGCACCGGCGGTCGGTTTTGCCCTTGGGGTCGAAAGGCTCGCAGAGCTGGTTAAAAAAACAGAGGATGAAAAACTTGACTATTTTGTTGTTACAAAATTCCCTCAAAATGCCATAAAAACAACATTTGAATTGAGAAAAAAAGGATATAGCGCAGATTTCGACATGCAATCGAGAAAATTTGCAAAACAGTTTGAAAAAGGAAGTAAAATAGCAAAAAAAGCGGTAATTATCGGGGAAGACGAGATTGAAGGCGGGTTTTACACCGTTAAAGATTTTGAAACGGGCAAACAGACAAAAATTTTTGAGCTGTGAAATTCAACTTAAAAACTTTGTTAAAAGGTTTTAGCAAAGCGGTTATGTCAATATTATTCCGTTAAAATTTAAACCCGATAAAGCCGCCTTTCAAACCGATTTAAAAAAGCTTCGGGGCAATTTAACCCCGAAGCTTAAGCTATCAATCAGAAATTTAAAATAATGCCGGTTTTTTAACGGGGGCAGCGCCGGGGATTGATTCCCAATTAGCTGCCATAATCTTTTTGAAAGATTTTAAAGCAGTATCTTCAAGTTCGCCTAATTCTTCCGCTTCAATGATTAATTTTCTTAACGGAAGGAGCGCTCTTTGATCTCTTAAAACGCCGAGCGCAGCGGCAGCGCCTGCTCTTACCAAATCATTTTCCTCTTTATTTTCCATAACATCAATTAAAGCGGGAACAGCTTTTGTGTCGCCCAGTTTTCCGAGAGAAGTTACGGCATAAATTCTGACGTTGACCCATTCATCTTTTAACATTTTAATAATCTTTTCAACGGCTTTTTTATTTCCGATTTCGCCCAACGCCCTTGTGGCGTCGCATCTTACGTTAACTTTTTCATGGTACAAAGAATCAATTAAAGCATCGGTTGCAACATCGCCGATTTCAATTAATGCGTCTGTTGCAGTTATGCAAACCTGAGGATTTTCGTCATTTAAAGCTTCAACAAGGGGCTCAACAACGATTGCGCCGCCTAATCTGCCCAAGGCTCTTGCCGCACGAACCCTGACGTCAACGTTTCTGTCTTCTCTTAACGACTCAATTAAAGGAACGGTTGCGTTTGTGTCGCCCAGCTCGCCCAGCGCTCTTGCCGCATAAAGCCTGACAGAGCCGTTTTTATCGTTTTTCAAAACATCAATAAGGGGGGCAACAGCGCCGAAATCGCCCATTTCGCCAAGCACTCTTGCTGCATTATAACGAACTTTTTCAGAATTTGAGGTTTGAAGATCTTTAATTAATTCCTCAAAAGTTTTCTTAGCTTGTTTTTTACGGTTGTTCACACTAATTGTCATATATTAAGTTTCCTCCACGAATAATCTTCACATAACGGTCTGTTAAAAAATTAACTAACCTTCTTTACGCATGTATAAAAAATTGCTTTTCTAAAAAATTGACTTCATGTCCTGTTAATACTTAACGAAACTTTACATATTCTTTCTTTTGGGGCACAAACATTTTGAGCTAACCATACCCAATTAGGGTAAAAAGAACACTTTATACAAAACATAATACCATTTTTTTCAGACTTTGTCCTACATTATTTATATTACTTAACATAATAAATCAATTATTTTTTTAAATATAAGTCTTTTTATTGTATTCCTTAAAACAAAAAATTAATATTTCTTAATATACGTGCTTTGGGCATATTTTTAAAACGGCGCGCGTTTTTTTGTTGTATAATGTACCCTAAAGAGTTAGGCATGGAAAAAATTAATGGCACAAAACTATATAAAATTTGTTGATGTTACAAACAGGGACGGCGTACAAACTTCAAGGCTCGGGCTTGCAAAACTCCAAAAAACCTTGATTAACCTAATGTTAAATGACATGGGAATTACTCAATCCGAATTCGGTTTTCCAACAACCGAACATGAGCTTAATTATCTGAACGGGAACCTTGAACTGGTGGAGCTCGGGCTCATTGATAAAACAATTTTATCCGGATGGGCGAGAGCGCTTAAAAACGATGTTGAAAAGTCTTTTAAAAATGTTCCGAAATTAAAAAACATCAACCTCTCTCAATCTACTTCAGACCAGATGATAAACGGAAAATACGGCGGGAAAAAAACAAAAGACGACATTCTGGCTCAAACGCTTGAAGCAGTTAACGAAGCGGTTAAAAATAATGCAAAAATTATAGGCGTTAACGCAGAGGACGCCTCAAGGTCCGATTTGTCTTATTTGATTAAATATGCCGGCGAGTGCAAAAGATACGGCGCCCAAAGGTTCAGATACTGCGACACTTTAGGCTATGACGACCCTAAAACAGCCTACGACAGAATTTACGCCATAGCAAAAGAAACCGGCATGGATATTGAAATGCACTTTCATAATGACCTCGGAATGGCAACGGCATGTTCTGTCATGGGGGCAAAAGCCGCAATTGACGCAGGCGTTAACGCTTGGATTAACACGGCGATTAACGGAATGGGCGAAAGAGCGGGCAATGCGGATTTAATCTCCTGCATCCTTGCAATTTTGAAATCAAGCGGGTTTGCGGGAAAATACAAAATTGACCCTCAAATAGACTTATCAAAAGCATGGAAACTTGCCAAATACACCGCATACGCCTTCGGTGTTCCGATTCCCCTAAATCAGGTCGGTGTCGGGGACAACGCTTTTGCGCATGAATCGGGAATTCACGCTGACGGCGCCCTTAAAGACAGAAGAAATTATGAACTTTATGATTATGAAGAATTGGGCAGGGGCGAACCCGAAATTATTGAAACGGGCAGAATGATTACCATCGGCGAATATGCGGGGATTAAAGGGTTTAGAAACGTATATCAAAACCTTGAACTTGAATTTAAAGACGAAGCCGAAGCAAGAAACATTCTTGAACTTGCGCGCTATGCAAATGTCCACACTCAAAAACCTCTCACAAAAAGCGAATTAAGATTTATTTATTTTTACCCGAACATTGCGGCAAAAATTATGACCGTTGAGCCTTATTACAACCCGACAGGCGCTTTAAAAGAGAGAATCGAGAGGTTGGAAAAAATCAAATCGCACAATATCGTATAAGGTTAAAATGCACAGTTTAAAAAGAAAACTTTATATAGAAACGCTCGGGTGCCAGATGAATAAATCAGACACGGAGCGCATAACGGGAATCATGAAGCATTTCGGATATGAACTTGCGCCTGAAGATTATGCCGATTTTTTAATAGTTAACACCTGCTCCATAAGGCAGTTGTCGGAGGATAAGGCGTATTCAAAACTTGGATACTGGGGGGCGAGAAAAAAACGCGGCGAAAACATAATAATCGGCGTTACAGGCTGTGTTGCCCAGCAGGAAGGGGATAAGCTGTTAAAAAAATTCCCTTATATAGACTTAGTTTTCGGCACCCATAATATATACGACATTCCCAATCTGCTGCACCTTGAAGGAAGGGTTTGTGCAGTCAGAAAAGACCCGGTCGAAGAAAAAGACTTTGAAATTGTAAGAAATAAAAACATTAACGCATGGCTTCCGATTATGGAAGGGTGTAACAATTTTTGCACCTACTGCGTTGTTCCTTACACAAGAGGAAGAGAAAGAAGCAGAACGCCCGAAAACATCATAAATGAAGCAAAACAAATTCTAAAAGAAGGATTCAAGGAAATTACACTTCTTGGGCAAAATGTAGACAGTTACGGGAAAGACCTCGGGGGGGAGCCTGATTTTGCATATCTTTTATCCGAATTAAACAAACTTGAAGGAAACTTTAGAATAAGATTTACAACCTCATACCCAACCGACATAACCGACAAAGTTATTGAAACGGTAAAAAATTGCAGCAAAGTTTGCGAATGCTTCCATATTCCCATGCAATCCGGAAATGACAGAGTGTTAAAGGCTATGAACAGACGCTATACCGTTGAAGAATACGGAAAAATCGTAAAAAAAATTAAAAAAGAAATTAGCAACGTAACCGTTACGTCTGATTTTATTGCGGGTTTTCCGGGGGAAACCGAAGAAGAATTTCAAGACACCATAAAGCAAATAAAAGAGCTCGAGCTTGATTATTCCAACACCGCCGCATTTTCCCCCCGCCCGAATACGCTAGCAGGAAAAATGACGGATAAGTTTATCGACGATAATGTTAAAAAACGCCGCCTGTCAGAATTAAATGAAGCGGTAAGAGAAGCTTCTTTTAATTCAAATCAAAAATTTGTCGGAAAAACACTTGAAGTTCTTGTTGAACATGTAAATGAAAAAAACAACAAAAGAACTCTTGAGGGGCGTTTAAGAAATAATAAAGTCGTTCATTTCGAATCAGAAAAGCACAATGTGGGAAGTTTTGTAAATGTAAAACTGACAAAAGCTTCAACATGGTGTCTTTTTGGAGAAGAAGAATAAAGCGGAGTTTTAACTTAACGCACCAATCTTTACTTCAAGCTCATGCTTAGATTCCTCGTACCCTTGACGCCCCATAAGCGCATATGTGTAATTTTTGGCCTGCTCGACTCCGGGCTGGTCAAAAGCGTTAATATTATATAATTCACCCGCAATTGCGGTCTGCATTTCAAGCATATAAAATAATTGCGCCATATAGTAAGCGTTAATTTTAGGCATTAAAATCGTTAAATTAGGGCGTTTAAAATCGCACAGAGCAACGGCGGTTGCGTCAGCCTCAGCATTTATAAGCTCGTTTATAGTTTTTCCGCCGAGATAATTAACTCCGGTAAATTCAAAAATCTTAGGAATTTCAACTTTCGTGTCAAACTCGCCGACTCTTATAAAATTAATAATTTTATCATGCTTTCCTTCATTAAAAAGCTGAATTTGAGAATGCTGATCAGTTGCGCCAAGTGCCTTAATCGGAGTAGGCCCGTTATTTATAACGTTTCCTTCTCTGTCAAATTCTTTTCCTAAAGATTCCGCCCAAAGTTGAGCATACCAATCGGAAACATATTTTAAACGGCTTGAATAGGGCATCATGACAGAAATATAATGCCCCTTTTTAACGTCCATTAAATAATGGATAAGGGCATTTTGAGCCGCAATATTTTTATACACATCGGTATTTTTAAGGGCTAAATCCATTGCTTTAATGCCGTTGACAATTTCATCTATATCAATTCCGACAAGAGCCAGCGGAACAAGCCCAACGGGCGAAAACACGGAAAATCTGCCGCCGACGTCATCCGGCACAACAAAAGTTTTATACCCTTCTTCGTTTGCTATCTGTCTTAAAATTCCCGACTGTTTGTCTGTTGTTGCGACTATATTTTTTCTATAATCATCCCCCAAAAGCTCTTGGAGCCTGTCTTGTATAATCATAAACTGGCTCATGGTTTCTGCGGTTGAGCCCGATTTTGTAATTACGTTAACAAGAGTTTTTTTAAGGTCTAAAATGTTTAAAAGTGCGGTAATTTCGTCAGGGTCAATATTATCTAAAAAGAAAATTTTAGGATACCCGTTTCTTTCTTCTTTTGTTAAAGAGTTCCAATAAGGGTTTAAAAGAGCCTCACAAAAGGCTTTTGCCCCTAGCGCCGACCCGCCAATACCAAGAACGAGAATATTATCAAAACGCCCTTCGACCATTGCAGCATACTCTTTAACATACCAGAGAGTTTCTTCGTTATATCCCAAATTCATCCATTGAAGCCATGCCCCTTGTTTGTCTTTATTAAAATTAAGAGTTTTTATAATTTCTTCAATTTTTTGGGCGTAACTTTTAAATTCGGCGTCCGTATCAAGCCCGAATTCATCACCTATTACACTATTTGAAACATTTCTATAATCAATTGAAATCATTACATAATCCTTCAAGTTAATTTAATTGTACTAAAACCATGATTTTATGTAAATACCAATGTTAAATGACCCGACATGAGAATAATAAAAACAAAAAAATAATATATAACGTTTATTATGAATACATTTGCAAAAAATAAAGATTTTATTTTTGAAATTATCCATGATTTGAAAGCCCCGCTGATGAGCATGGATTATGCCTTAAAAAACATTCAAAGAGATGAAATATTAGAGGAAGTCTATAAATTAAACAGACACAATCTAAGCTATGTCGAAAGCATGCTGTCAGGGTATTCAATTGAAAAAGGAAAGTATTGTCCGAAATATGAAATTGTAAACCCTGTTAAAATAGTAAAGGAAGAAATCAAAGTTTTAAAATATTTAATCAAAGATAAAAATATAAGAGTTATAACAAGCGTTGATAAAATTGACGAGGGATATATCATTTCCGATAAATATCTTACAAGGCAAATTATTCTAAACCTTTTGGCAAACGCAGTTAAATATGCCCCCGATAATTCCGACATCAGAATTATTTTTGAAAAACGCAAAAATTGTTTTAGTATATGCTTTTCAAATAAATATGACAAAAACATATATAGCCCCTGTTCAAGTAAAATCGGACTCGAGATTGTTAAAAAGAAATTAAAAGCACTGAGGGGGAAACTGGAAATTAAAAAGTCGGGCGGAAATATATGCTTTAAAACTTGCTTTCAAAGCGCACAAAATTAACGGCGTTTTAAAATTGGTCCGGTTCACAAAAGAAAAGCCCTTAAAAAAGTTTAAGGGCTTTCAATTTTTACTTCTCTATATTCCTGTTTATTAATTATTCTGTTGAGGAAGAGCAGCGTTCCATAAAGCATCTCTTGTTAATTTGGAACTTACCATTTCTTGTGTTAAATTAATGTTTGAAGGGGTGAAGATAAACACAAAATCGCCGATTTTTCTCTGGTTGCCGTCAAGCGCATGAGTGCAGCCACAAAGGAAATCCACAATTCTTTGAGATTCTTCCCTGTCTAATAATTGGAGGTTTAAAATAACTGTTTTTCTTTCTTTAAGGGCTTGTGCAATTTGGATTGATTCGTTATATGCTCTGGGCTCAAAAACAACGACTTCATAACCTTTAAGCCCCTGTTCATAACCTCTTTGAGGCATAGAAATAACTTTTCTTTCGCTTCTGGCGGGTGGCTGTTTAAATGCGGGCTCAAGAGCAGCGTTTCTGTCCGTTTCATAACCGGTTTCAAATTCTTCGCCGAGTCCTTCAAAAAAATCCTCGTCTTTTCCGCTTTCAAATGGTGATGTTAAAAAACCTACTATGGATTTAATTTTGTCTGAAACACTGGTCATGTTGCCCTTTTCCTCCTATTATTCAAATAATGTCTTACCTAGTCTTACTATTGTGGCACCGCAATCAAGCGCGATTTCGTAATCTGCGCTCATCCCCATGGAAAGTTCTCTTAAACGGTATTTCTCCTTTAGCTGAAACATCTCGCTAAACAACCGCCTTAACAAGCCTGTGTCGTCCGTCAACGGCGCAACATTCATCAAGCCTTCGAGTTCGATGTTTTTTAGTGAAAAAACATGTTCAATTAAATTTTCCAATTGAGAAGGAGCAATTCCAAACTTTTGTTCCTCTTTTGAATTGTTCACCTGTATTAAAACTTTTTGAACAATTCCAAGACGACAAGCTCGTTTGGAGATTTCATCCGCAAGCCCGACGGAATCAAGCGAGTGAATCAGATTGAAAAAACCGACTGCCCACCTAACTTTGTTGGTTTGCAAATGACCTATTAAATGATAATTACAAACAGACTTTATTTCATCATCTAAACCGTTGATTTTTCTAACCGCTTCGGGAAGCCTGCTTTCGCCAAAATCTCTTAAACCGGCATTGTATGCTTCAACTATTTTATCAACGGGATAGTATTTAGATACGGCAACAATTTTAGCGTTGTACTTACCTGTAATTTTTTCTATTCTCAACAGGTTTTTCTTGATTCTGTCTGCATAGCACATAAAAACTTACCTATTCCATTTTAAATACAAAAACGGGCGGCACCGTTTTCAAGCACTGAAATTATTATAACGGGGCACGGGGAATGTGGCAATTTTTAAAAAACAATGAATGTATTTACGACAATTAATTCGTCAAATCATGCTCTCTTGCATGGTTTGAGCATGCTCGAAATTACTTTACATTTGGTAACATAAATCTAAATAAGCTTAATCATTTCACGAACGGCATTGTCAAGCCCGACAAACAAAGAACGGGAAATTATGCTGTGTCCGATATTTAACTCATATAATCCATCAATTTCATGCATTAAATAAACATTTTGATAGTTAAGCCCATGCCCCGCATTAACTTTTAACCCCAAACTCTGCGCATACTTTGCGGCATTTTTTAATTTAAATAATTCTTCTTTATAATCACCCCTCATAAAGGCGTTTGAAAAAAAGCCCGTATGAAGCTCAACATATTGGGCACCTGTTCTTTTTGAGGCGTCAACCTGTTTAATATCCGCATCAATAAAAAGGCTTATTAAAATTCCCTTATTTTGAAGATTATAATTAAGTTTTTTTATTCTCTCTTCATATTTAACAACGTCAAGCCCTCCCTCGGTTGTAACTTCTTCTCTTTTTTCGGGAACAAGACAGCAGGACATAGGCGCTAAATCACCCGCAATTCTCTCCATTTCTTCAGTTATCGCCATTTCAAGGTTTAAGCCGATTGAAAGCTTTTCCTTTAAAAGGTAAACGTCTTCATCCTTTATATGGCGCCTGTCCTCTCTAAGGTGGGCGGTAATTTGGACAGCACCCGCTTTTTGCGCAATTAAAGCCCCGAGAAGAACGGAAGGCTCAGCCCCACCTCTTGCGTTTCTTAGCGTTGCAATATGATCTATGTTTACTCCTAAATCCATAAGCAAAATTTTATCATAAAAAAATTTTATAGAACAAGAGGTGGATTTTTTAATATCACTTATTTGAATATTTACTTTTTTATAATAAAATAAATTTGTTAACATATTTTTATAAGACTTTATAAAGTGAAATGTCCCAAATGTAAAACAGAAGTAGCAAACAAGGACGTATTTTGCCCGAATTGCAATTTACGGCTTATAATAGAGTGTCCGAAATGCAAAAGCAAGGTGCGTCTCGGGTCTGCATCATGCAAGGCTTGCGGGTATGTTTTTGTAAAATTTTGCCCGCGCTGTAACAGCGCAAATTATGTTTCAAGCCCCACTTGCAGAAAATGTTTTTATGTTTTTGAAGATATGAAGGACGAGCCATCCGGTATTCCTGCCACACCCCCTCTAAAAAAAGAGGAAAACGTTATTTTAAAACAGGAAAGCAAACCTTCGGTCATTACTTTAAATAAGCAAAAAAACTCGTACCCGAGCGTTGATAACAGACTGGGGATTTTAATCGATTTTATAAATTTACCTTCGATTTTTAAAAAATACAAAGATGAAGAGTTTAAAAACAAGGTTTTATTAAACATTAAAACTTCGGTTAAAGTCGCTTTCGGCGCAACTTGCGAATTTCATAAAGAAAACATCGTCAAATTTAAAGTAAGCTATAATAAAACCGGCGGTTTGTACGATAAAATTTTAAAATTTAACACAGAAAGCGCAAAATTTAATGTGTTTTTAAACGAAACCTTAGGCGTTGAAATAGAACACAAGTTTGTAATATTAGGCCCCGGAGAATTGGAAGAAAATAAGCCGGTTATGCAGCTTGGAATAGGGCAAAATGGAGATATAACAACATCAAAAGCCGCTTATGAAATTTTATCCAAAGAAATTTCTCTTGTAAAAGTTTCTCCTGATTCTTATAAAATGGTAAACCCCGATAAAGAAAAAACGCCTCTGACAGAGATTAAAGAAACCGATGAAAATGTCGCAATCGAAATGGTTTATAATACTATTTGCCGTGAAAACAATATAAAGGGAATTTCAATCAATGCGCCGAGAGGAACGGGCAAAACTCATATCTTAAACGCATTGTATAAAAGATTGGGCGAAACCAACATTGCGATTTTGTCCGCCGGATGTTCAGCCATGAGCCAAGTTGCGCCGTTCGGGCTTTTTCAGGATATATTTTTAAACCTGTTTAACCTTCCTTTTGCTCCGGTTGATTGTAAACAAACGGTTAATAACTTAAGAAATCTGATTAAAAATTATTTGCCCGATTCATTTGAAAAGAATAAAGTTGAAACCCTGATTAACCTTTTGTATCCGGTTCAAGAGGCATTTTATGAAGATTTAGGCGCCAACAAAGAAAAAGTTTTTTCCGATATCAGAGATATACTTGAAGCTTTAAGGGCGGGCGCTAAAGTTCTTGTTGCGATTGATAATTTTGATTTAATTGATGAGATGTCATTTGAATTTTTAACGTATTTAATCGAGAAAAATTTCTTTACCGATGGCACAAAGTTCATTCTTTGCTACAGAAATCAAAATTCGCTCAATATGTACATCCCGCAAGAAATTCTGCCGAAAGAAAACTGCATGGATATTTCCCTTAAAACCCGTGAGGTGGCTTCAGTCAGAACATTCATCAAAAAACATTTAGGAGATGTTTCCGTTTTACCGAGAAAAATCTCAGATCAAATTATAATGAACTCAAAAGGGGATTTGGCATACACGGGTCAAGTTCTTTATCATCTTATCGAAACCAAAAAAATCAAGCTTCAACAGGGCAAATTTGTTTTTGCAAAAGAATTTGAAGATTATTTTGTCCCGCAAAATATGGCGGATATCGTAAAAAACAGGCTCGAATTTTTGATTGAAAAATCAAAACAAGAATTTGTAATATTAAATTTAGCTTCATTTTTGGGCGGGAAATTTACAAAAGCGGCAATTCGTGATGTGATTGAAACAGACGACGACGAATTTATGAAAATTTTAACAAACCTTGAGTTAGAGGGGTATATCTCAAAAATTAACGAGGAAACATACGAATTTAAAAACAGCCTTCTTTGGACAAATATTTATATTTACGCAAGAAATAACTCCGAGATGAAACCTTATATTGAAAATTTGTTAAAAATTCTCCTTTCAAGAACAATTTCATCTCCCGCCATTTGTGCGCTTCTTGCTCAAATTGCGGGGAATAAATCCGCCGCTCTTGCGCTTTGGACAAAAAATCTCAAATACGCTTCAGCAATCGGAGATTCCGCTTTATATATAATGAGCCAAAAACAAAGCCTCGTTAATTTGGAAGGGCTTAATTTACCTCAGGAAAACTATATAAAAAATAATATATACGAAAGATTGGGAAAATTAACCTATAAAAAATCCCCCCTTCAAGCAATTGAATATCTTTCAAACGCTGTAGTGGAAGCAAAAAACAAGAAAAACCATATAAAAGTCATTGAGCTGTCGGGATATTTAACCCAAAGCTGCAAACTTGCGCAAAAATATCCTGCCGTGGTTGAAACCGTAGATAACGTTCTTTCTTTATTTGAAAATAAACCTAAAGCAGAAGTTAAAAGAGCCCTTATTAAAACAAGAAAGCTGGATTCACTTCTTGCACAGGGGAATTACGAAGAAGTTGCAACCATCGTAAACACGGAAATTAATCCGATTCTAACAGACGCTGTAAAAACAAAGAAAAAACTCCCCTATATTTCAAAAGAAGATTTGCACAAAACAAGAATAGAAGCAAATATTACTCTCGCCGAAGCATA
>CAYUWO010000023.1:0-16166 GCA_964448535.1 uncultured Gammaproteobacteria bacterium
AGTTTTTCTCGTTGAGCGAGCACATGTTGCACCGGCATTCGCAGTCAGAAATTTCGCTCTTGAAATTTCTTAATCGCTCACTCCTCGGATTCCGCTCCATAACCGCTTTATGAAAGCGATTATTCCGCTTCACACGTCGTTCGCTTTACAGGTTACGCCCCAAGGGGGCTTCACCTGTCAGAAATTTCGCTAATCATTCAAGGATGAAATAGGAGCCGAGAATTTTTTGATAGGTAGATTTTATTTTTATTTCATCGAGGGCTTTTTCAATCTCATTTTCTGCTTTGTCAACTTCGGCGTAAAAAATATATTCGCCAAAAACCTTTTTAGAGGGGCGGGATTCAAGATAAATCATATTTAAATCGTACTTTTTTAAAATCTCTAAAACAGATAACAAAGCGCCGGGTTTATTTTCTGTTGTGAAAGCAATAAGAGTGCGTGTCTTATTTTCTTTAAAAAGACTTTTTTTAGAAACTAAAATAAAATTTGTTTTATTATCAGACACATCATTTATCGCTTCGTCGAGAACATTAAGCCCGTAAATTTGAGCGCAGTATTTTGAAGCTATTGCCGCATATTCTTCCCCTTTTTCTTGTACAAACCTTGCTGCTGCGGATGTTGAGGTATAGAGAAGAATATTAATGTTTTTGCCAAAGTTTCTTGATATATAATTTTTACACTGGGCAACCGCCTGCGTAATTGAAACAACAGTTTTAATTTGTTCCTTTCTGCCTTTAGATATAAGGCAATGACAGATGGGAAGAGCCATTTCAGCTTGTATATAAATTCCGGATTTTGTTTTTACAAGATTGTCAATGGTTTCTCTTACGATTCCTTCTATTGAATTTTCAATAGGCAAAATAGCCGCAACGTCATCCGGGGCGGAATCAAGAAGTTCGATTGCTTTTGTAATGGTTGAAACACCCTCTTTTTCCGCTTTTATATCCAATTTTTTCATAAAAACATCACAGGCATATTGAGAATTTGATCCTGTGGGTCCTAAAAATAATATTTTTCTAATATAATTATTCATAAGGATTATTTTAAATGAAACAGGTAAAAAAATGAACACAAAAATTAAATTCGGTACGGACGGGTTCAGAGGGATAATAAATGAAACTTTTACATACGAAACCGTCAGAAAAATTACGTTGGCGCTTGCCCAATATATGGTTGAAGGAACAGTTGTTGTCGGATATGATTCGAGAAAAGACGCAGATAAGTATGCAATATTTGCCTCGGAAATTTTAGCCGATTACGGGTTTAATGTCCTTTTATCAAACAGGGTTGTTCCAACGCCCGTTATTGCTTACGCCGCTATGAATACTAAAAATTCTAAAGGCGGAATAATGTTTACTGCTTCGCACAACCCGAAAGAGTATCTTGGAATTAAATATATTCCAAACTACGGAGGGCCCGCAACATCAGACATAACAAAAGAAATCGAAAGATTAATCGAATTTGAAATTTTAACTTTAGAAAGAAAACAGGGAACAGTCGTTAAAAAAGATTTTTCCTTTGAATATTTTAACCGGCTTGAAGAACTTATTGATTTTGAAGCTATAAGAAAAAACCCCCCCAAAGTTATATTTGACGGGCTTTTTAGCGCTTCGGTCGGATATTTTGACGAAATATTGAAAAAAAACGATATAAATTTTGAAATATATAACAATAGATACGATCCCAATTTCGGAGGTTTTTTGCCCGAACCCAAAAAACAGTTTATGAAACATTCAAAAATAGGTTATATTACTCTTGCTAACGACGGGGATGCGGACAGATACGGAGTAATAGACGAAGGGGGAAAATGGGTTTCTCCGAATATTATTATGGCAATACTCCTTAAATATCTTAAAGAAAAGGGGAAACAGGGCGCCGTTGTTAAAACCGTCAGCGTCAGCCAAATTGTAGATATTGTTGCAAAAAAGCTAAACATCGAAATTGTTGAAACGCCGGTCGGGTTTAAATGGATTGGAGAAGCTATGAGAAAAAACGAATCAATTCTTGGCGGAGAAGATTCGGGCGGGCTTACAACGGGGGAACATATCAAAGAAAAAGACGGAATATACGCCAACCTTTTAATTATGGAAATGCTCGCAAAAACGGGTAAATTTCTTACTCAATTAGAAAGAGAAATTACGGAATTTGCAGGCGCCGAATTTATTCAATATAGAGTTGACATTAAGCTTAAATCCGATGATAAAAAAGATGAAATAATTACAAAAATTAAACAGGAAGAAATTTTCGGCAAAGAAAAAATTGTCAAAAAATCTGAGTTGGACGGGGTTAAACTTTTTTTTGAAGATAACAAAACTCAAGTCTTAATCAGAAAATCGGGCACCGAACCTTTACTTAGATTTTACATAGAAACGGATTCCTGCGAAAAACTCAAAGAAATGAGAGAATTTATAAAAGGTTATGTTTTTATTATTCAATAAGGAAAATATATAAATAACCCTATTATTAATTGTTTCTTACCCATGCCGGAAAATTCGGCAAGCTTGGAATATTTTTACTTTTTGCAGTAATATCTTTTTTAAGTATAATTTTTATAAAATAAACAAAGAAGTTTTATCTTAAAACAATAGAAAAAACGGATTAAAAATGTTTAAACATTTTAAAGAATCAATCATAGTAACAATTTTAGGGTTTATAGGAGCGTGGTTTTGGGCATGGCATGTTAACCCCGGAAGCGAATTAAAAAGCCTGTTTGTGGTTTTTTTCTTAAGCATTTTAGAAATTACTCTTTCTTTTGACAATGCTGTAGTTAACGCGGTTACATTAAGCAAAATGACTCCTAAATGGCAGCATAGATTTTTAACATGGGGGATATTGATTGCGGTTTTTGGAATAAGATTTTTATTGCCTGTTATCATAGTTGCGGTTTTTTCAAAATTGAGCATTTTAAAAACTCTCTATATGGCGCTTGAAGATGTTACTTTGTATACGCAATACCTTCATCTTGCGCATACTCCGATGGTTTCATTCGGGGGGGCTTTTTTGATGATGGTTGCCCTGTCTTATTTTATCGGGGAGGAAAATGAATTTTTATGGATAAAACCTGTTGAAAAGTTTTTATCAAAAATTAAATTCAAATTTTCTTCCTCAATAATTTGTTTATTTTTAATATGGCTTATTTCGTTATTTGCAAATGCTGAAATAAAAAACGAAATATTATTCTCCGGAATTGGGGGGATTATAGCTTTTAAAATTATTCACGGGCTTTCTTTTTGGATGGAAAAAAAGCAGGAAACTAAAATTATAAAAGAAGGAGCAGAGGGCGGATTTTTAATGTTCCTTTATTTGGAAACGCTGGATGCTTCGTTCAGTTTAGACGGGGTTTTAGGGTCTTTTGCCATAAGCAAAGATATAGTTATAATCTCAATCGGGCTTGCAATCGGAGCTATGTTTGTAAGGAGCATGACTCTTTTATTTGTTGAAAGAAAAACCTTAAGTCGTTTTGTATATCTCGTTTCAGGCGCCCATTTTGCAATTTTCTCGCTTTCTGTAATTATGTTTATTTCAATATACAAAGAAGTAAGCGAGATAATAACGGGGTCAATAGGGCTTTTGCTTGTGGGCGGGGCGTTTATATCCTCCGTTTTGGAAAATAAAAAAAAGGTTTCTAACCCCCCAGAACCTTAACGCTCAGTTCAAGCTTATCTTTAAATGCTCTTTTTAAATCGTCTTGAAGATTCGATTCCGGATTAACCCAGAGTTTTTTATTTGTTAAAATCTGCACCCTGTTATCAAAGTTTCCGCTTTCCGGATCTTCAAAATCAATAACCACCGGGCTTTCCCCCGAATGTTCAGCCAAAAACTCTTTTAAAAACTCGTTTTCTTCAAATTCAAAATGTTTTAGCATTTTTAGAGTAACTAAGTTAACATTTTTAATCGGGCGGACTTCATTAACCGAAATATTAATGTCGTTTGTTTCTCTGACATTCACTCTTCCCGATATAATAACTTTTTCGTCATTCATAATCATTGAGCCGTATTTTTCGGTAATCTTAGGAAAAGAAACAATTTCAACTCTGCCGCCTGAAATATCTTCAATTGCGCCTATTTTTAAAACTTTAGAAGGGTCTTTTCTTGTGGGCTTTGTAACCACGCTTGATAAAAGCCCGCAAATTGTAACGTTTTTATCTTTAATCGGATTTTGGATTATCTCCGACAGGGTATCTGTGGTTAAATATTTAAGAGTGTCTTTTATGCTTGATAGAGGATGGCTTGTAACATAAATGCCCATTAAATCATGTTCAAACTGTTGAATTTCGGTATCTTTATACTCGTCATCAGCGCTACCCGTTAATTCAAAAGAAGGAAGCCCCAAATCCTGTGCTTCAAGCCCCGCATTTGCAAACAAACTAACCTGCCCGACTTTTTGCGAGCTTTTTTTGAGGGCGACTTCTTTGTTTAGCCTTTCTAAATTTTCTATAAGCTGTTTCCTTGATTTTTCAACCTGTGAAAATGCGCCGACCTTAATTAGAGCCTCTAAGGTTAATTTATTCACCCCTCTGCCGTCCATTCTCATACAATAATCGTACAATCCTTCAAATTCTCTTTCCTGTCTTAATTCAACAATAGTTTCGACAACTCCTCTTCCGACGTTTTTAACCGAAGCAAGACCAAACCTTATACTATCGCCGTCCGGAGTAAAATCGGCGTCCGATTTATTAATGTCGGGCGGGAGCACCTTTATGCCAAGCGCCTGACATTGGAGAATGTATTGCTGTGTTTTTTCCTGATTATTCGCTTGAGAAGTTAAGATAGCCGCCATCCATTCAACCGGAAAATGAGCTTTTAGGTATGCCGTTTGATATGCAACAAAAGCGTATGCGGCAGAGTGGCTTCGGTTAAAACAATATTTAGCAAACTTTTCTATCTGTTCAAAAAGCGCACCCGCAACCTGAGCGCTCATTCCGTTCTTAGCGGCGCCCTCGATAAAAATGGTTTTTTGTTTAGCCATTTCATCAAGTTTCTTTTTACCCATCATACGGCGCACCATGTCCGCACCGCCGAGCGTATACCCCGCAAGCACCTGAAAGATTTTCATAATCTGCTCTTGATATACGATTGTGCCGTATGTGTCTTTTAGGATATCCTCTAAAAGAGGATGTGCATATTCAATTTTTTGTCTGCCATGTTTTCTGTCGACAAAGTCTTTTACCATGCCCGATTCAAGAGGCCCCGGCCTAAACAGAGCAACAAGAGCGCCTAAATCTTCAAAAACAGTGGGTCTTAATTCTTTTACAAGGCGTTTCATCCCGGGAGATTCAAGCTGGAATACTCCGTCTGTATCTCCCTTTTTTAAAAGCTCAAATGTTTTCTCATCATCCAAAGGAATTGCGTTTATGTCGACATCAATTCCCTTTCTTTTTTTAACCATATCAAGGCAATCCCTTATAATGGTCAAAGTTTCAAGCCCGAGAAAGTCCATTTTCAAAAGCCCGAGTTTTTCTATACATACCATAGGAAATTGAGTTGTAACGGATTTTTCTTTTGAAAGTGCTATCGGAATAATTTCGTCAAGAGGTTTATGTGAAATAATTATCCCCGCAGCATGAGTACCGACTTGGTTTTTAAGACCTTCCATGTGCAAGGCTTCATCTATATATTTTTTGGCTTCCGGATTTGAATCATAAAGCTTTCTGAAGTCGGTTTTCTCGGCAAGAGCGTCTGCTATTTTTATTCCGGGAACACTGGGAATTAAACTTGCCCAGTTATTGCTCGTTGTAAAATCAACATCATATACTCTTGCAACCGCTTTTAGCGCAGCTTTTGCGGCAAGCGTACCGAAAGTAATAATCTGGCAAACATGGTCTTCACCGTATTTTTGGGTAACATAATCAATGACTTCCCCTCTTCTTCTTTTGCAAAAGTCAATATCAATATCGGGCATTGATATACGTTCCGGATTTAAAAATCTTTCAAACAATAAATGATGTCTAATCGGGTCAAGCTCGGTTATTCCCAAAGCATAAGCAACAATACTGCCCGCTGCGGAACCTCTCCCCGGGCCCACGGGGATATTGTGTTCTTTTGCCCAGTTTATAAAATCCCAAGTTAATAAAAAGTAAGCGGGAAAGCCCATTTTATCTATGACCGACTTTTCATAAAGGTATCTTTCCTCAATTTCTTTAGGATAATTTTCCCCGTATCTTTTTTTAAGACCTTTTCTGCAAAGATAGTCAAAATATGAGTTTGTGTCGTATCCCTCGGGAACCGGATAACTCGGCAGGTGTGATTTTCCAAGCTCAATGCGGACATCGCATTTGTTTGCAACTTCAACCGTATTGTTCATGCACTCTTCGAAAGTTTCATCATCCATCCACTTGAAAGCTTCTCTGAGTTCGTCTTTTGTTTTGACATAAAATTCATTATTTGAAAATCTGAACCTGTTTGTGTCCGATTTAGATGATTTTGTTTGTTCACAAAGAAGGGTATCATGCCAGAGTGCGTCTTGAGCTTTTAAATAGTGAGAATCGTTTGTAATGACCATTTTTGCGCCGAGTTTTTTTGCAAAATCAATTAATTTCGGATTGGTTTCTTTCTGTTCCCAAAGCCCATGGTCTTGAAGTTCGATATAAAAATCCTCCTTAAAAAGGTTTTTATAATATTTTGCTTTTTCAAACGCTTTTTCTTCGTCCCCGTTAAGTATATTTTTTGCAACCTCCCCTTGAATGCAGGCAGAAAGACAAATTAAGCCTTCAGAATATTTTTCCAAAATCTCATGGTTAATGCGCGGCTTATAATAGTATCCTTGAGTTGCGGCTATTGAATCCATTTTAATTAAATTTTGATAGCCCGTGTTGTTTTTTGCAATCAAAACAAGGTGATATAAAGTTTTTTTGCTTGTTTTATCATTAATTACATCCCCTTCACATATATAAAACTCACATCCGATAAGAGGCTTAACATTCGGATATTCCTTATGGGTTAAAACCATATCAATAGCGCCGTACATTACCCCATGGTCCGTTATTGCAACAGCAGGCATGCCTTCTTGATTTGCATAGCTAAAAAGGTCGGGAACCTTAATCGCTCCGTCTAAAAGGCTATATTCGGTGTGGACATGTAAAGGAACATAATTCATATTGATAACTTATCACAAAATAAAAAACAAATTAAGGAAACATAAACAGAAATATAATAAAAGTTAATTTATTTTATAAATAGTTTACAAAACAGCCTTATAAGATTAAAACAACATCAAAAAAAGCGGAAGACGGGGCTCGAACCCGCAACCACCTGCTTGGAAGGCAGGGACTCTACCAATTGAGTTACCTCCGCGGATAGAATCATTTTATGCAAAAAAACTTTTTTTGTCAAAAATCTTATTTTAAGATATCAAAATGCGCTCGGGACATATTATGAAAGTTGTTCAAACCATCTAAAAGAAGCCGGGGCAAAACGTTGGGGCTAAAACTCTTATCTTAATTTCTTGACGCTTCAATTTGTTTTACGGCGTCCTCTATTGAAGGAAAAGTTTTAATGACGTTATTTAAAAATACGTAAGAGAGGGCGTTTAAAATATCTTTCGAAGGTTTGACAATTACAAAATTTCCTCCCGCTTGGCTTGCCGTTTTATAAACCTGTGCAAAAACAGCCGCAAACTTGTCAGAGAAAATTTTAATATGCTCCATATCAAAAATTATATTGGGTTTTCCCGTTAAAACATTAGCGTTAACTTCCTTTAAAATGTTTGTTATATAAGCTTCGTTATTAATTTTATGAACCGACAAAACGCAAATATCGTTATTAATATAATATTTTTGATACTCTTCGCTTGTTGCTTTAACAACGGTATCCGAGATAAATTTCATAATATTTTGGTGCCAATTAGGCTGTTTTGCAATAAACTCGTCAATTCCTTCGCCGTAACATTTTTGTATCATGTTAGAATCATCCGTGCCGGAAACAACGATAATTTTAAAATCTTTATTCTGCTCCTCTCTGATTGCGTTTGCTTTAAAGATAAGTTCAAATCCGTCCTCGGCGTCCGGCAGAAACAGGTCGAAAATTGCATAATCAAAGTGTTTTTTCTTTAATTCGGATACTGCTTCTTCTTTTGTCCTTGCAACGCAAACATAAGCGCCAATTTTTTTTAGCATTGAAGTCAGTTGATAAATAGAAAGCTCCATATCATCCACAATAAGAACATGTAAATTTTCCGCAGTAAAAAAACTCACAGGATAACTAAAAAAATTAAGCTTTCTTTCAATTTCAATTAAAGCTTTTGAAATGGTTTCTTCCGTGTCCGCATTTGCGGGAACTTCAATTCCTGATATTTTAACCAAATTTGCAAATTGTTCTTGTGTAATTGTAAGATTCATAATTATTAATTATACACATTTTTTTAAAAAACTCTACACCTTGTCAAATTTGTAATATAATATCGGTAATATAAAAGCAAAGGGAAACTTTATAAATGCAAGACGGACTGAATTATGCGGCATTTGGCAAAAACGATATAAGAGGAATTTTCCCCTCTGAAGTTAACTCTGAACTCTTTTTTCATACGGCAAGAGGGTATGTTAAATGGGTAAGTGCAAAGCTTGCCAAAACAGGCACCCTAAAAAAGCCCGACGAAATGTGTTTTGCGGTTTGTATGGACGCAAGGCTCCATTCTCCCGAGCTTAAAGACGCCGTTATTGAAGGTCTTACAACCGCAGGCGCAAATGTTCTTGATTTAGGAATGGCGCCTACCCCTATCGGATATTTCAGCGAATTTGCACATTTTGAAAATAATTACCTTGAAGATACAAAAGTTACAGGTGCCCTCATTATCACCGCTTCTCATAACCCGAGCGAATATAACGGCTTGAAGATGACTTTCAATAAGGCTTCTTTAGGGGAGGACGATATTATTGAGGTTAAATCAAAAACGCAGAATGTATATGAACTCAGCAAAGAGGGGAAATATACATATTATAAAAAAGGTTGGATTAAAAAGCCCGATTTAATTTCTCTTTATTCAGAAAAACTCGAAAACAGTTTTCACACCAAAGGAATAAAAATTGTAACCGATTGCGCTAATGCAACCGCAGGGGTTATAGCACCCGATTTATACAAAAAATTAGGATGTGAAGTTATCGAATTATTTACGGAACCTGACGGCACTTTTCCTAATCATCATCCGAACCCGAGCGTTGAAGCCACGCTTGATGTCCTTAAAAAAACCGTAGTAAAAGAAAATGCGGATTTTGGAATAGCGTTTGACGGCGATTCGGACAGAATCGGAGTTGTAGATTCAAAGGGCAAAATGATAACAGGAGATAAGCTTCTTTTAATTTATGCTTCGGATTTAATCAAAGAGCTGAAAATCCATGGCGAAACCCCTACGGTAGTATCTGAAGTTAAATGTTCTCAAGTGTTGTACGATGAAATTGAAAAAATGGGCGGAAAAGCCGTTATGTGCAAAACAGGGCATGGATATATAAAAACAAAAATGAGAGAAACAGGAGCTCTTCTGGCAGGAGAGATGAGCGGGCATGTTTTCTTTAAAGACAGATACTACGGGTATGACGATGCTATTTATGCGGGCTGCAGGCTTATTGAAATTTTTGCAAAAAATAAAAATTTAAATCCTGATTTTAAATTAAATGATATGTTAAAGCCGTTCGACAAAGTTTTTATGTCGCCCGAAATCAGGTTAAATTGTCCGAACGAACTTAAAAAAACCGTTTTAGAGGACATTGAAAAAAAAGCAGATGAAAAGTTATTCGGCGAAAAAATAAAAGACATTATAACCCTTGACGGGCTTAGGTTTGTATTCGGCGATGGCTTTGCCCTTATCCGCCAATCTAACACGGAACCTGTTTTTACCTTAAGATTTGAAGCAAAAACACAAGAAAATTGCGAAAAATACCAAAATGCGCTTGTTGAATTATGCAATAAAACCGTTGAAAAAATGAAGGTTAAAACGTTAAAGGGTTAATAACTTTTTATCGAAAGCGGGATTTTTTTATAAAAAATTGAAAACCGTTATTTTAACAAAGGTTGATTTTATTTCAAAAAATCAAGAAATTTAACTTTCAAATTTTTAACCGCATCCGGTTCAAAAAGCTCATTTGGATTAATAAGGGTCTTTTTAATTCCGTTAACAAGAAAAACCGAAGGGTATCCTTTGATTTCGTATTGAATCGCCAAGGCGCGATTTTCGGGCGCCTCTGCGTTAACATAAGCCACGGCGTATTTTTCTTTAATTTCTTTTTTTGAAGTTAATTTTTTAAATGTGGGCGCAAACTTTTGGCAAAACCTGCACCAATCCGTATAAAACCAAACAATCATGGGTTTTCCCGTTGCAAGAGCTTTTTCCATAGACTGCCCCTTATCGTAATCTTTGGAAATTACGACGGGGCGGGGTTTAAAAAAATCAACTTGCCCGCCTATTGCCAGATATGTTAAAAGACAAGTATTTACAAGGGTTAAAATCAAAGTTGCAATCAAAAGAATAAATATTTGCTTTTTCATACATTCTCCAATCTTTTTAAATAAATTAAATATTCGACGTTTTTTTGTTTTGCTCCTTGAATGGGAGATTTTATAACCCCTATTGTATCAAGATTAAAATTTTTTACAAAGCTTTTTATATCTTCAATTATTTTTTTATGAACGCTTTCATCTCTAACCACGCCCCCTTTTTGAATTTCGTTTTTACCGGCTTCAAACTGCGGTTTAATTAAAAAAACCATTGAGGCGTCTTTTTTAACAAATTTAAGAGCATTCTCAAGCACTTTTTTTATTGATATAAAAGATAAATCCATTGACATAAAATCAGGCATTTCGTCTTCCGTTGCGCCGTTTTTAAAAACATCTTCGAAAGAACAGTTTCTTATATTAGTTTTTTCAATTACTATAACCCTTTTATCCTCTCTCAGTTTCCAAGCAATTTGATTGTATCCGACATCAAGTGCATAAACTTTCTTTGCGCCCGCTTGAAGCATACAATCCGTAAAACCGCCCGTTGAAGCGCCCACATCAATACAAATTTTATCTTTTAACTTAATTTTAAATTCATTTATTGCGCCTTGAAGCTTTAACCCGCCTCTTGATACAAAAGGCATTGTTTTTATCTCGATTTTTTCTTTATTTTCGGGAGCAAAAAGCTTGCAAGGGTCGTATAATTCCCCCGCCTTCAAGGCAACTTTATCTCCTATTTTGACGCCTCCCGCAAGGATTGCAGCTTGGGCGGCATTTTTTGTTTCAAAAAAACCTTCTTCAAAAAGAATTAAATCCAGTCTTTTTTTCATTTATTTTCCCAAATGCATTTCTTCTTGAAGCGCACATCCCGTTACTTCGCTTGTTATAAACGTAACTTTTTTAATAGGTCCGTTTGCTTCAATTTCAAAGAATTTTGGTGGCTGTACGCTTCTTATAATCCCCTGCACATTTTCGTATACTTTATGCGGGTCGTCAAGATAAAGGACAATCGGAGCGATGGAACCCTTTACAAAAACAATAAAAGCAATTCTTGCTTTTAAATTCGGTTTATTAAACTGTTGTGCCATAAAAATCCTCCTTTATGTTAAAAAACTCTTTTGCCGTTTTTGTTGTAACAATTTCCACATTTTCTCTTGAAGTATCTTTTAAATTTGCAATTTCACCCGCTATAAAACTTAAATATTTTGGAGAGTTTTCTTCCCCCCTGAAAGGGTGCGGGGTGAGATAAGGGGCATCTGTTTCAAGAACAAGCGATTCGAGCGGGACTTCTTTGACAACCTGTTTAATTTTTTTGGAATTTTTAAAGGTTACAACCCCTCCTATTCCAAGAAGCCATCCCTCTTTTATACATTTTTTCGCAAATTCTGTGCCGCCTGAAAAACAGTGCATTATAACTTTTTTAACCCCTGTTTGTTTTAAAATTTCATAAACGTCTTCATGTGCTTCTCGGTCATGGATTAACACGGGTAAATCGAGCGCAAGCGCAATTTCAATTTGCGCCCTTAAAATTTCTTTTTGTTTATCAATATTTGTCCTATCCCAATAATAATCAAGCCCTATTTCGCCTATTGCTATAATTTTAGGGTTATTGGCGGCAAGATTGTATATTTCTTTTCCCGTTTTGCCGCTATAATTTAAAACATACTCGGGATGTACCCCGAGGGCACCGTATATCTTTTCATTAGAATTTACTAAATCAATTACCGCACAAAAATCATCCAAAGAAGCAGAAGGCACAATGATATATTCAACAGAAGAATTGAAAGCCTCTTTAATTGCTTCTTTCGGATTTTTTAACATATTTATATGAGAATGAGTATCTATCATAAAAGAATTTTAACAGATAAACACGCCTTCTGACAAATTATTAAGCTGATTTCCGTTAAATTATCAGGTTCTGACGGCAGATGGTCTTAACATTTTAATAAGATTAACCACAAAATTTTCATCTTCTCTATGAACAACCGCTTCTTTTATTCCTTTGAGTTCGGCAAAAATCGGGTTATACTCGCACATTTCAGGGTCAAAATCAAAATTTTTTTCAAGTTCCATATAACCTCCTTAAAGTTTCCTATATTAACTACCTCGTCATGACTTTTAAAATTCTTTAGTAAATGTGTATTTATGTTAAAATTATTTTATGGAAATAGAAATAAAGAACATTGAAGAAACGAAACTTTTAGCCGAAATATTCGGCAGGAACATATCGGACAAAGGCGCTTTTGTTTCTTTATACGGAGATATCGGCGCCGGCAAAACAGCTTTTTCGAGGTTTTTAATTAAATCTTTCAAAGTAACCGAAGATGTTACAAGCCCGAGTTTTGTAATTTTAAATGAATATAAAACTCAATTCTTTCCGATTTATCATTTTGATCTTTACCGCCTTGAAAAAGAGGGAATTGAATCTGTCAGACAAGAACTTAGCGAGTATTCAAAAGAAAATGTTTTAACCCTTGTTGAATGGGCAGAATTCGGAAAAAACGAACTTCCTTTCCACAGAATTGACATTAAAATAAGCTATGATATCGAAAACTATTCACAAAAAAGAACTTTTCTGTTCAGCGGGACAAACGCTTATTATAACGATATAATAAATAAAACCGTTAAAGATTTTGCGGGGGCGAAATGAACATATTAACCTTAGATACCGTTTTAAATAAAAGCTACATTGCCCTTTTAAAAGGCGAAAACAAAAGTTTTAAAATAATAGAAAGCGATGAAAATAATTATCACAGCGCCTTTTTAATAAAAGTTTTAAAAGAGCTTTTAGAAAAAAATGAAATATCTTTAAATGAAATTGATTATCTGGGTGTAAATACGGGTGTAGGAAGTTTTACCGGCATAAGGGTCGGCTTATCGGCTGCAAAAGTTATATCAGGCAGATTAAATATAAAGTTAATCCCCTTATATACAACAGAAATTTTAAAAAGAGCAAATGCCCTTAATAATGTTATGCTTGACGCAAGAAGAATGAGCGTTTTTTATTCGGGGTGCAAAGGGCAAACCGAACTTTTAACCTACAACAAAGCGCTCAATATCCTAAAAAACAGCGAAGAGAAATTTATCTGCGACTCTTCACTTCTTCAAAGAGAAGAGTTTATGCCCTATAAATCAAAGCTCATATCTTACGAAACAAACGAAATAAATCTTGCAGAATATGAACTTATAATCGCAAAAGAAAAAGCTGAAAATAAAATCTATACCGATTCAAACTCAATCAAACCAACTTATATTCAAACCCCGCCCATTTTTTCAAAGGTTAACTTTTAAAAACTCTTGATTTGCATAAGCAAAATTCGTGCCGTAAAATTTCTTAACCGCTTTAAAATCATAAGGATAATTTAAAAATATTATGTTGTGATAATATTAAAATATGCAAAATATAGTTCAAAAAAATAAAGAATTAGAAATAAACGATATAATAGACTTTTACAGGTCAAAGGAAACTTTTAGCGAAACTATCGGGCTTGAATATGAAAGAATTTCAATTGATAAAGAAAGTTTTGGACAGGCTTCTTTTGAAAACCTGTTTGAAATAATAAAAGCCTTTAGTGCGGCAAATGATTTTGAAATTGTATATGATAATGAAACAATAATAGGGGCAAAAAACTCGGAAGGGTCGTCTGTTTCTCTTGAGCCGGGGGGGCAGTTTGAAATAAGTTTATCTCCTAAAGTAAATCTTTATGAGATTCAATTTGTGATGAATAACTATCTGAATCAAATTGATAATTTAGGGGATATGTATAAAACTAAATTTTTCGGAATCGGAAATAACCCTAAAGTCTGTTATCAAAATATGGAAATTTTAGATAAAAGAAGATATAAATTAATGGCAAAATATCTTATTAAACAGGGAAAAATGGCTTCTGTTATGATGAGAGAAACAGCAGGGGTTCAAATTAATATTGATTATAAAAACTGTTATGACGCCAAAAGGAAAGTTAAAGCGGCATGCTTGATGAGCCCTTTTTTAACGGGCTTTTTTGCAAACAGCCCGTTTAGAAATAATAAACTCACAAATTATAAAAGTATACGGGCGCTTGCTTGGAAATTTACGGGGGCTGACAGATGTAATCTTTTTTATAGAGATATTATAGATAAAAACGGCTCTTTATATGAACAGTACACAAACTATATTCTTGATGTTCCGATGATTTTCATTATAAGAGATAATAACTATATTGAAATTAACGGAAAAATAACTTTCAGAGAATTTATGAAAAACGGATATCTTGGATACAGAGCCGGTTTTGATGATTATATGACACATCAAAGCTTATGTTTTCCGGATGTAAGACTTAAAAATTGTATTGAAATAAGAAACCATGACAGCCAAAATCTTGAAGTTGCAATCGGCATTGCAGCAATTTATAAAGGAATTTTATATTTTGATTCTTCAGTTGATGAAGTTATAAGCTTTCTATCCCCTCTAAATTCAATTGACCTTGAAAAAACAGGGTTTTTAGCCGCAAGATACGGGGTTCGTTATATGGTTGAAAAACTTAAAATGCCTGCCTATGAAGTTGTTAAAAGGCTTCTTTTAACAGCGCAAAAACATTTAAAAGATGATGAAAAAATTTATCTTGAATGGTTAATAGAGCTTGTTAACTCTAAAAGGTGCATAGCAGATTTAGTGTTAGAAACAATTAAATAAAATCCCTAAAAGCCCTCCCGTTAAGATAATAAAACTCGGACGGGATTTTAATTTAGGATAAATAACAAAAAGGATAAAAGTTAAAACGGCGCTTTTTAAATTTAATTTTGAACCGTAAAATATATTTTTTTGCACAAGACCAATTAAAACATAAGACAAAAGTGCACAGGAAACGGGCTTTAGAGCGTTAAAGATATTTTGCAAAATAATTGAATTTTTAAATTTGTTTATAAAATAAATAGCGCAAAGAGTAATTATAAACGGTCCTAAAATAATTCCCAAGGTCGAAAGTATGCTTCCTAAAATTTTTGCGGATTTAAACCCCGAATACGTTGCCATATTTATCCCGACAGGTCCGGGGGTAATATTTGACAAAGCTATCATATCAAGAAGCTCGGTTTTATTGAACCAGTTATATATTTCCGTTAAACGGAAAAGAAAGGGGATTGTTGCATACCCGCCCCCGACGGCAAATATGCCGATTTTAAAAAATTCATAAAATACAAGAAAAACGCTGTTCATTTTATTTTTTTCCTTTATAAATAAGGGAAATTAAAACCGAAATTACAATCAAAACAGCGGGGGACAATTTTATAAAAATCACGCAAAAAAGGACAAAAAAATATAAAAAAATATAAAAAGGACTTTTTTTAGAGTTTTTATATATATCATAAATCATGTAAAAAATTAAAACTATAACAGAAAGCCTTATTCCAAAAAACATATTTTGAAAAATTTTATTATCTTGAAATTTTCCAATAAAATTTATAACAAACAAAATGATTAAATAAGAAGGTAAAATAAGCCCCAAAACTGCGGCAGCCGCACCTTTTATTTTTTTTAGGGCATACCCTGAAAAAATTGATATATTCAAGGCAATTATCCCCGGTAAACATTGGCTTAGAGAAAGATAATCAACAAGTTGACTTTCGGTTAATATCTTTTTATTTTCAACGAGATATTTTTTTAAAAGCGGATAAATGACATATCCTCCACCCAAAAGTTGAATCCCTATTTTAAAAAAAGTCATAAAAATTTCAAAAACGTTCAAATTTTCCCCTTATTG
>CAYUWO010000023.1:16176-18337 GCA_964448535.1 uncultured Gammaproteobacteria bacterium
TAAACATACAATCTCCGAAGCTAAAAAATCTGTATTTTTGTTTAACCGCCTCGTTATATGCCTTTAATATTATTTCTCTTGTTGAAAAAGCGGATACCAGCATTAAAAGCGTTGATTTAGGAAGATGAAAATTAGTTAGCAATTTATCAACAACTCTGAATTTATACGGGGGGTAAATAAAAATATCCGTTTCATCGCTGCATTCAACAATTTTATTATACTTATTAAAACATGCTTCAAGACATCTGGTTGTTGTTGTTCCGATACAAATCACGCTTCCTTTTTTATTGTTTATTAAATCTGCCGTAACCTTTGGGATAAAAAAACTCTCTTTGTGCATTTTATGCTCGTTTATATTTTCGCTTCTTACGGGTAAAAATGTTCCAAGCCCGACATTTAGAGTAATATAAGCTATTTTTACTCCTTTTTTTTCAATATCTTTAAGGTTTTCTTTTGTAAAATGAAGCCCTGCGGTCGGAGAAGCAACAGAGCCTGAAACTTTGGCATATACCGTATTATAATCTGTTTTATCTTTCTCGGTTACCGCCCTTTGAATATAAGGGGGTAGAGGAATAGAACCGAATTTATTTAAAATAGTTTCGATATTCTCCCCCGTTTTATAAATAAGTTCAACCGTATGTTCGGGAATATTATCTTTTGTTGGTTCACCCTTTTTTTTAATCAAAACATTTAATTCATCGGATATTTTAACTATATCCCCTTCTTTTAGGCGTTTTGAATTTTTTATTAAACAATTCCAATTGTTATCAGCTAAAGGACGGGTTAAAAAAATCTCGATATTTGCCCCCGTTTCTTTTTTCCCTAAAAGTCTTGCGGGGATAACTTTCGTGTTGTTTAACACAATAATATCATCAGGGTTTAGATAATCTGTAAAATTATAAAAATGTTTATGTTCAAAATTGCCGCTTTTTTTATCCAAAACAAGCATTCTTGCCTCATCTCTTTTATCAAGCGGAAATTTAGCAATAAGGTTATCTAAAAGATTATAATCAAAATCGGATAATTTTAAATCAGTTTTCATTTTTATACTTTAAATCAGGACGTCTTGCCGCTAAAACTTCATCAACCTTGTAAACCGGCGTATTCTTAGGGTAATTATTAAAATTTGAAGGTTCAATTTCAATTTCTTTCATTATTTTAACCATTACATCAATAAAATTGTCTAAAACTTCAAGAGATTCCGTTTCTGTCGGCTCTATCATCATGGCTTCATGCACTATTAAAGGAAAATAAACCGTAGGCGGATGAATGTTAAAATCCATAAGCCTTTTTGCAATTTTTAGGGTATTAACGCCGGTACTATGGAGATTTTGAGTTGTTAAAACAAATTCATGCAGGCTCGGCGTCTTGTATGCGGTTTCATAATATTTACTTAGTTTTGATTTTAAATAGTTAGCGTTTAATACCGCATCTTCAGACACTTGTTTTAAATCTCTTCCGAGCATTAAAATATATGTGTATGCTCTGAGCAAAACGCTAAAATTACCGAAAAATGCACCTACTTTTCCGATACTGTCTTTTTTGTCATAATTTCTTATATATTTTCCGTTTTTGTATTCAATAAAAGGTACAGGTAAAAACTCTTTTAATTTATCAACAACACAAACCGGCCCCGCCCCCGGACCTCCGCCACCATGGGGGGTTGAAAAGGTTTTATGTAAATTTGTATGAACCACATCAAAACCCATAAGCCTAGGATTTGTATACCCCATAACAGCGTTTAAATTTGCGCCGTCATAGTATAGAAGAGAACCGTTTTTATGTAATAATTCGGAAATTTTAAGAATGTTTTCTTCAAAAAGCCCGAGAGTATTCGGGTTTGTCATCATAATTGCGGCAACATTTTTATTTAAAACCCTTTTAATTTCATCTAAAGATACAAGCCCTTTTTCGTTTGATTTAATTTCAACAACTTCAAAACCGGACATTACCGCGCTTGCCGGATTCGTACCGTGTGCGGAATCAGGAATAATAACTTTTTTTCTAAAATCTTTATTTTTTTCAAAATATTTTTTAATAACCATCATGCCGGTTAATTCGCCTTGTTCTCCCGCCATTGTCTGTAAAGTAACAAAATCCATACACTTTATTATCTTAATAGCTTCATGATGTTTATACATAATTTCAAGAGCACCTTGAC
>CAYUWO010000024.1:0-1046 GCA_964448535.1 uncultured Gammaproteobacteria bacterium
CACAAAAGAAGCAAAAAACAGAAATTCAAGACCCGAAATTAAAAACAAAGTTGATAATATGGCGCAATATGAAACTTTATTTCTTGGTTTTCCTATCTGGTGGTTTTTTGCGCCGACAATTATTAAAACTTTTCTTGAAAGCTACGATTTAAAGGGCAAAAAGATAGTTCTTTTTGCAACATCCGGCGGAAGCGGAATGGGCAAATCTTTGGATGATTTAAAACAATCTGCGCCAAATTCCGAATTTTTAGGGCAAAAGCTTTTTAACGCTTCTATTTCGCAAGATGTTGCAGATAGCTGGGTTAAGAGTTTTAATATATAAAAAGGGCTAAAAATGTTTAAAAAGATTTTATTATGTTTATTCTTATTATTAATATCGGAGGGGGTAAATATGGATTCTAATATGACAGAAGCTAAAAATTTGAAGATAGAAAAAAAGTGGGACAAGGTTTTTCCAAAAAGTGATAAAGTTGAACATAAAAAAGTCATGTTTCATAATCGTTACGGCATAACGCTTGTTGCTGATATGTACACACCCAAAAATGCAAAAGGTAAACTTCCGGCTATTGCAGTTTCGGGGCCTTTCGGAGCGGTAAAAGAACAATCTTCAGGGCTTTATGCGCAAGAAATGGCAAAGCGCCGTTTTTTAACAATTGCATTTGACCCTTCTTATACGGGCGAATCAGGTGGAATTCCCCGTTATATGGCATCTCCCGATATAAACACCGAAGATTTTCAGGCCGCAATTGATTTTTTATCCGTTCAGGAAAATGTTGACCCGGATAAAATAGGCGTAATCGGCATTTGCGGCTGGGGCGGAATGGCAATTAACGCAGCGGCGCTTGATACAAGAATTAAAGCAACAGTAGCATCTACAATGTATGATATGAGCAGGGTAAACGAGTACGGATATTTTGACAAAATGACGGAACAGGAAAGATATGAGCTCAAAAAGTCGCTAAATGCGCAAAGAATTGAAGATTACAAAAATAATACCTATAAAAGAGGGGGCGGAGTTGTTGACCCGTTGCCCGAAAATGCCCCGT
>CAYUWO010000024.1:1056-3210 GCA_964448535.1 uncultured Gammaproteobacteria bacterium
CCGTTTTTTGTAAAAGATTATTATGATTACTATAAAACAAAAAGAGGCTATCATAAGCGTTCGTTAAATTCTAATGACGGCTGGAATACTACAGGCTGCATGTCATTTGTTAATCAGCCGATATTAGCTTTTGCAAATGAAATCAAAAGTGCGGTTCTTTTAATACATGGCGAAAAAGCGCACAGCCGTTATTTTAGTGAAAGTGCTTATGAAAAATTAAAAGGCGATAATAAAGAATTAATGATTATCCCAAATGCCGTCCATACTGATTTATACGACAGAATGGACGTTATTCCTTTTGATAAAATGGAGCAATTTTTTAATAAATATTTAAGTGAAGAAAAATAATAATTGCAATTTTATTTGTCGGCGCAGTTTATGTTAATAACGCATTGGGCAAATTCAAAAGAAAGAGAGTTTAATATAAAAAAATAAAGGAGCAAATAATAAAAGATGGTATTAAAGAATTTATTCCAATAATGCTTCCGATTTGGATTCACAAATAAAAACTTTGAAGGATTTTAATAAATTCTTTTAAACTTTCACGTTTATCATTTGTATGAACACATAATTTGCAGTCAAAATATTCTTCACACTCAAACGGAATCCAAACAAATTCATTCGTGTAATCCTGAAAAAATCCGGGGGTTAAGCAAATTCCCTTACCCACTGCAATGTTGGTTAAGGTTGTGTCGTGGTTTTCGCTGTTAAAATAATCAATATCTATCGTATTAATTATTCTTTGCTGCAATGCTCTTAACTGCGGAGGCGAGCCTCCCCCTACCATTAAAGTTCTGCCTTTCAAATCTTCTATTTTTGCGGTTTTTAATTTTGCAAGCTCATCATCATGGGTTGTAATTAAATAAATTTTGCTTTTATAAAGGGGCAGAAATTTTATATCAGGAACATGTTTCATCTCGTTATCAAATGTAAAATAAATATCCTGATTGCCTTTTAAAAATTCTTCAGGATGATAAAAATCATTAAAAATCGGCGTAATTGAAATATCGGGGAACAATAACGAAAATTTTTAATTGCTTTTGGCAAATGATAAATACAAGAGCGGGCAGGAAGCCCTATTGTAATATTATCCGAATACTTTCTGCTAAAATTCTGCCCCTGTTCAATCGCTCTTTTTAACTCTTCTTTTATACTCCTTAACGTAGTGCAGAACTGATTTCCCGCAGGAGTCAATACCGCCCCTTTTCCCGAACGTTCAAAAATATTAAATCCGATTTCTTTTTCAACTTCTTTAATTTGATAAGTTAAAGTCGGCTGGGAAATAAATAAATTTTCACCGGCTCGGTTAAAATTACGTGTTTGAACAAGCTCTAATATGTAATCAATTTGTTTTGTATTCATGAAAAAAATTATATCTTAATAGAAAAATTAAATCAATAATTATAACTTTCAATTTGAAAATCTTTAAGTTGGAATTTAAAATAAGGAAAAAAGGAGATAAATTATGCAATATGTAAAATTAGGTACAACAGGTGTTGATGTTTCAAGAATTTGTTTAGGCTGTATGAGTTTTGGCAAGCCCGGAAGTGAAAACGGCGTTTTTCCCTGGGCAAAAGATTATGATGACGCTAAACCCATATTTAAAAAAGCGATTGATTTAGGCATTAATTATTTTGATACCGCAAATGTTTATCAATTAGGAACAAGCGAAGAAATTACAGGACGATTGATTAAAGATTTCGGACTTGACAGAGATGAAATCGTTGTTGCAACAAAAGTCCATTTTACAATGCGTGAAGGTAAACCAAACGGCGGCGGCTTATCAAGAAAAAATATTATATCTGAAATTGACCATTCTTTAAAAAGGTTAGGACTTGATTATGTTGATTTGTATCAAATCCACAGATTAGACCACCAAACAAACCCTGAAGAAATTATGGAAGCGCTGCATGATGTTGTAAAATCAGGCAAAGCAAGATATATAGGAGCTTCCGTTATGTTCGCATGGGAATTTGAAAGGCTAAACAATATTGCAGAAAAACATAATCAGACAAAATTTGTTTCTATGCAAAATCAGTATAATTTAATTTATAGAGAAGAAGAAAGAGAAATGATGCCATTGTGTCAGGATAGAAAAATAGCAGTTGTGCCTTGGAGTCCGTTAGCAGGCGGAAGATGCGCTCATCCTTGGGG
>CAYUWO010000024.1:3220-17850 GCA_964448535.1 uncultured Gammaproteobacteria bacterium
TTTCAATTCCCCAAAGAAATAAAATTGTTACGGATTCGCCAATGGTATGGGGCGCAACAGATAATCAAGATAAAGCAGTTGTTGATAATTTGGAAAAAATATCTAAAGAATTAGGATATTCAATGGCTCAAGTTTCTTTAGCCTGGATGTTATCTAAACCTTATGTAACAGCTCCGATTGTCGGAACAACGGCAGTTGAACACGTTGAAGAAGCGGTGGGCGCACTTGATATTAAATTATTAGATGATATTATAAAAGAACTTGAGGAACCTTATGTACCGCATATAAAAACAGGAGCATTCTAATATGGCAAAAAATGTAATTATTTTAACCGGAGCAGGACAAATCGGAATGGCAATTGCAAGACGTGTCGGTTTTGGAAAGAAAATTGTTATCGGCGATAAAAATATTCAAAATGCGCAAAATATTTCTAAAATTATGAACGACGCAGGTTTTGACACTGCTCCTTTTGAGATGGATTTATCAAATAGAGAATCTGTTTTAAATCTAATTAATGTTGCTCAAAAATTCGGCGAGATTTCAACTCTAATTAACTCCGCAGGAGTTTCACCCTCTCAAGCTTCTGTTGAAACAATTTTAAAGGTTGATTTATATGGAACCGCAGTCCTCTTGGAAGAAGTTGGGAAAGTTATTAAAGAAGGCGGCACAGGTGTTACAATTTCATCTCAATCGGGGCACAGAATGCCTGCTTTAACACCTAAAGAAGATGAACAACTTGCAATAACTCCAACAGAAGAACTTTTAAATCTTGAAATTTTACAAACCGCAAATATAAAAGATACGCTCCATGCTTATCAAATGGCTAAAAGGTGCAATGTTAAAAGGGTTATGGCGCAAGCGGTTAAGTGGGGCAGGCGCAAAGCAAGAATAAATTCAATTTCCCCCGGTATTATTGTAACGCCTTTGGCTATAGATGAATTTAACGGTTCTAGAGGTGAATTTTATAAAAACATGTTTAAAAAATGTCCGATAGGACGCCCCGGAACGGCAGATGAAGTCGCAAACGTCGCAGAGCTTTTGTTAAATCCGCAAGGAGCATTTATTACAGGCTCAGACTTTTTAATTGACGGAGGTGCGACCGCAAGTTATTTTTATGGCGAACTAAAACCCGAATAATAAAAGAATAATAATCGCCATGCTTTTATCAGCAGTAAAATTTACGGACATATTGCTCAAAATAAAAGGAAAGAAGCCGAAAACAAGTTGAAAATTGACTAAAAACATATAAAATTTACATTAACGGTTTGATGTCAAATTAAAAAGGAAAACAAATTTATGTATAATGAACAAATCAAAGAAAAAATGAAACAATTTGAAACCATGATTAATACTGCCGATGAAAAATTAGCACAGGAGCTTGTTGCAGATGACGCAGCATTTTTAACTCCTGCAAGCCCTAAACCTTTATATGGCGGAAAAGGATATTTATCTGTAGTTCATTGGATGAGAAAAGGTTTTAGCGATATTCAATGGAAGTTAGAAGAAATGGTAGCGGAAAATAATAAAGCTGCAGTCCGCTGGTTATTAACAGGAACCCACGACGGCGAATTTTTAGGTTTAGACGCTACAGGCACAAAAATTAAAACAACCGTTATGAATTTTTATTATTTTAATGACAAGGGGAAAATTACAAACGATATTGCGGCAGATGGCATGATTGGAATTTTAAGACCGTTAGGGCTCAGCAAGTAAAATAAGATAAATTTAGCTTTTATGTTTTCAAAAACCGAAATAATTGATATTTTAAATGATGAAAGTCAAAACGATTGGCTTTTTTCTTATGCTGACAAAATAAGAGAAAAATTTGTCGGCAATAAGGTGCATTTAAGAGGTTTGATAGAATTTTCAAATATATGTAGGTGTACTTGTAAATATTGCGGTTTAAGGTGTGAAAATAAAAACTTAAAAAGATATAGGATTATGCCTGATGAAATTTTAGAATATGCCCAAAATGCCGTTTCAATGGGATATAAAACGCTTGTTTTACAATCGGGCGAAGATTCTTTTTATACAAAAGAAATTCTTGTTTCATTAATTAAAGAAATTAAAAAGCTCGACGTTGCTTTGACTTTAAGCATTGGGGAAAGAAGTTTTGAAGATTATAAGGCATTTAAAGACTCTGGCGCCGACAGATATTTAATAAGAATTGAAACAACCGATAGAAATTTATATAAAGAGCTTCATCCGAATATGAGCTTTGAAAACAGGTTAAGATGTTTATCAGATTTAAAAAAACTTGGTTTTGAAACAGGTTCCGGATGTTTAATCGGGCTGCCAAACCAAACCGTAGAATCAATTGCTCGGGATATTTTATTTTTTAGAGAAAATGATTTTGATATGATAGGAATAGGACCTTTTATACCGCACCCTGAAACTCCTTTAAAAAACTCCGATAAGGGAAGCTTTGAACTTGCGCTTAAAGTTATGGCAATAACAAGGATAATGCTTCCCGATATAAATATTCCCGCAACAACTGCTATGGAAACTCTAAATCCAAACGGCAGAATTATCGCCCTAAAATCAGGTGCTAACGTTGTTATGCCAAATGTAACAACAAAAGAGTACAGACAAAAGTACGAGATTTACCCGAATAAAATTTGTATTAATGAAAATCCCGATAAATGCCGTTTTTGTATTGAAAACAAAATTAAATCCATAGGAAGAACTATTGCTGATGACTACGGCTTTAGAAAAAAGGGCTGATACACTCAAAAAGGCTCCTACTGCCCCATCAAGAACCTTGCCGTTAATTAAATTTAAGTGTTAAATAAATGCCGTTATCTTTGAAGATAACGGCATTTAAAAGATGTTTTACTTGCATTCGCAAGCCATGCACATACATTCCATGCAATCGCCGTTGTTAATCATTGTGTTTTTCATTTCTTCTCTGTTCATTGTTTTGCCGTTGATTTTTACGGTGCACATTTCAGAACCTATGCATTGCATCATGTTCATCATTTCCATAGCAGACATTTCTTCGTGCATAGAAATTTTCATTTCTTTACCATTAATTACCATCATCATTTGCATTTTTTACCTTCTTTCTTTGTAATAGTACAATAATTTTCGTTATACCTAAACATGTATTCATTATTAAATCACAAAAAATAAATTAGTCAACTTTTCTATTGACAAAAAATTTTTTTTGGAGTTTTATAAGAGTATGAAACATTTATTTTTGAAAAAGTTTAATAACAAAAACACCTCAACCCATAAAACATTTTGTTGTTGTCCTTTTAAGTTAACAAGAACTTAAAAGCGCTTTTTGCAACGTTAGCATTTAATTTATAAGTTCTTGTTTTGAAATTTAAACAAGAACCTGTTTAGTTATGAAGAAAGGATATGACAAAATGAAGATAAATAACATTCAAAATAAAAATCAAGAATACAAAAAACCCTCTTTTGGCGCTTTAAACTTATCCCCTTTATCAAGTGCGCTTTACACATTAAATAATAATGACATGTTAAATGCGTCTTTTGTGGATATTTTTGCAATGGACACCCCAAGGACAATCGTAGAAACAAAAAACAGAGGAAAACAGGCAGGAATTGAGATGGGGTTTAGAGAATATACAGGCACTTTTATTGCGGAATTTTCAGCTATTGTTTTTGCGATTGCTTCTTCAAAATTATTCAACAAATTATATAAACCCTCAATTGCCGTAAATAGCTCAAGCTGGGTAACAAATAAGGGTCTTGATACATTCAACGAAATTTTTTCAAAAACAGATAAAACTCCGCAGGGTTTTGTTGATGGAGTGTTAGATTCCATGCAGGGTTTAGCAGGAAGGGAATACAAAAAGTTTAATTCTGTCGATAAAGAAAAAACAAAAAATATAAAAGATACGCTGACAAAATTAATAACCGAAAATTCTGATAAAAAAACAATTAAAAAAACTCTGTCTAATGTTCAGGATGATATAGTTAAAGTTTTGGGCGCAGATAATAACATTATCTTAAAATCCGGAAATAACGAATTTGGAGCAAATTTAACCCACGTTTTAAGAGATACTGTCGATATGGGCAAAAATGTATTTTTTAAAGAAGGCGTAAATCACTCTGATGCCATCAAAAAATTAAAATTCTTAAACAACTCAAAAATCGCTTTTGCAATTCCTATGTCAATGGCGCTTGCAATAACAAACCAATATATAAATAGACAATTAACAAAAAAAAGAACGGGAATTGATAATTTTGTAGGCGAAAACGGCTATGAAAACAATGTTGCGGACAAAAAGAACAAAGGCAAAGAAAAGGGGCTGTTAGCTAAAAAAGGTCTTTCTGCGGGGGTTTTTCTTTTGATGTTATCAAAAGTTATGGGGTTAAAAAAGCCGGCTGATTTAGTTTCTAAACTTGAATTTAACGGCCCCGCAACAGGCGGCAATGCCATTAAAACAATCTATGGAACGCTGATTTTAGGAAGAATTTTTGCCTCAAAAGATTCGGTAGAGCTAAGAGAAACAAATGTCAGAGATTATTTAGGATTTTTAAACTGGCTTGTCTTAGGGGGGTTTGTGTCTAAGGGCGTAGCTCAAGCACTTGATAGAAAACAGGAGAATTTATTTAATATAAGCAAAAAGGGAACGGGAATCGGGCATTGGTTAAAAGATGTGTCTTTAAAATCTCAAAAAGAAATTATTGCGCAAGGAGGCAATGTGAAGAAAAATTTAAGAAATTTAAATATCGCTCAAATTTCGGGAATTGCATACAGCGCTGCAATGCTTGGAGTTTTGCTCCCTAAATTGAACATTTGGATGACAAAACACAATAAGGGGTTTAATTTAAACCCGTTTAAGAAAAAAGAGGACTCTAAAGCTGTAGAGCAACAAGAAATAAAACAGCAGCAAATAAGCCATCATTATATTTCTATGGCAGATTTTCAAAAATCGTTAGAGCATAAAAAATCATACAGCGCATAGGCAATTTTTTTGTGTGATTCAGGGGAAAAATGGAGCCCGTCAATTTCTGAAACTTCAACAATTTTATCCCAATCAAAAAATAAACAATCGTTTTCATTTGCAATCTCTTCATAAATTTTTGCAAAATGTTTTGATTTTTCTATTGCTTCGCTATCAAACTGGTTTTTAAAATAATCTGTTTTAACAAAATTTGAAAGCCTTGCGGGGGATATTACAAGAATTTTTGTTTTGGGGCAAATTGATTTTGCTATGTTTATCAACTGTTTAATGCCTGCTTTAATTTCGTCCAAACTCGGGTTAAAAAATTTTTGAATATCATTAATTCCCAACGATAATATTATTAAGTCTAAACCCTCGTCAAAAGCTTTATTTAAATATTTTGGCAAAGCCTTATAACCTGTTTGTTCAATGCCTGCGGGATTATCTGTAAAACAAGTCCTGTTGCAAAGCCCCGCCTCAATTATTTCAAAATTTTTGCCTGATAAATTTTGAAATAATTTTGTCCATCTGATATCTTCGCCGTATCTTTTGCCGCTTCCTGGGATATAGCCCCATGTGTTGCTATCTCCGAAACATAAAATTTTTTTCATATTCCTCTTTACTTGTTTTTGTTTTATAATATTATAGCTGAAAAATATTCGTTATACCTAAAATGTTGCAAAGGCGGGAATTATATATGGCGGAAAGAAGCAATGCGAGTTCAAAATTAACAGAAAGCCTTGAAAATTATTTGCTTGCGATTTATGAAATTGTAAAAGTAAATAAGGCGGCTCGTGTAAAAGATGTGTCCAATTATCTTAATATCGGCGGCCCTGCGACGTCTGACGCCGTTAAAACTTTAGCGGAGCGAAAATTTATAAATTATGTTCCGTATGGAATAATTACAATAACAAAAAAAGGCAGGCAAAAAGCTGAAGAAAAACTAAAAAGGCACCATACAATCGAAAATTTTTTAGAAAAAGTTTTACTCGTAGACTCTGAAAAAATCGAAACGTCCGCAAGACAGATTGAGTATTTTATGCCGGATGATGTTTTAGAAAAATTTGTTAATTTTCTAACGTTTATGGAAAACTGTTCCTGCAAAGAACCTAAGTGGGTAAAAAGCTATAATTACTATTCTAAAAACGGCAAAATGCAGGATAAATGTATAACTTGTATTAAAAACAAGAATAAATTCGATAATTCAAACTGCTGTACCTGTTGTTCATAACCGGAATTATTCAAACATTTTCTACATACATTTTACAGCCTTTTTGTGCAATGTTAAAATGCAAAGCCGAAATCTGTTTTTTTGTTTCATATAGCCTGTTTGAAAATTTATCCGCACAGACGACAATAAATCAGTTGGCTGATACAAATTAGCCGGATGTATATATACTAAAATAGAAGGCAGATTATATAATATCAGAATTATTTATGATATAATTATTAAATATAAAGGATTTTATATGGGAGCAATAAAAAGTTTTTTTAAAAGATTAGATTTTAATTTTTACCCCGTTACGTTTTTACCTTTTATAATTGCCGTTTTAACTCCCTTTGCCGTTAAGTATTTACCCGTTGAACTTACTTATGAAAATTCGCTGCTTGAGAATTTTCAGCTTGTTTTATTGTTTATTTGTCTTGTTATCTGCATAAATGCAAAAACCGATAAGAAGTTTTATTATTTTCTTGCGCTTGTTTGTACGATTTTATTTTTAAGAGAAATAAACTGCGGCAGAACAATTTTTTTTCCTGTTTATGGCTCTGAAAATGCTTTTTATTCTTGGAAAGATATCAAATACGGCTATTTAGCGCACCCGTTATTTGGCGCATATATGCTATGCTGCTTTCTGTATTTTGTTTTTACAAAATCATACAAGGTGTTAATTAAATATATCTTAAAGGCAAAGCTGTCTTTTTATAATTGGCTTTTTATGTTTTTAGGGATAATTTTTGGAACGCTCGGGGAAAAAATCGGAAATTTTGCTCTGGAGGAGATGACAGAAATGCTTTTTTACGCTTCGTTTTTAGCTTTAATTTTTCTTTCGGGGTATATGGAAGATTATATAAAAGCGGCAGATGAGAAATAAAATTTTAAAAAAACTGGAAGCAAATAAAGACATTGGGTACCAAAAATTTTCAAGCTCGCTTCTGCCCAACGTTGAAAATTTAATGGGGGTAAGGCTCCCCGTTTTAAGACGGATTGCAAGAGAAATCATTAAAGACGATTGGAAAACATATCTGAAAGTTGTTCCTTTTTATATGGAAGAAACCATGCTCCAAGGAATGGTAACAGGGCTTATTCAAGATAAAAACGAGGCTTTAAAGTATATAAAATTGCATATTCCAAAGCTCACTAACTGGTCTTTAACGGATAGTTTCTGTTCGGGGCTAAAAATTATTAATAAGGACAAAGAAGGTTTTTTTGAATTTATAAAAAACTATTCAAATTCGAATAAAGAATTTGAAAAAAGATTTTTTCTTGTCGCTGCGCTTAATTATTTTACACATGAAAAATATCTAAAAGAAATATTCTCTATTTTGGATTTAATGCCGCTTGAAGAGTATTATGCCAAAACCGGCGCAGCTTGGCTTTTATCCGTTTGTTATGTTAACCATAAAGAAAAAACGGAAAAATACCTTTTAGAGTCTAAAATAGATAAAGATACCCTAAGGAAAACCTTAAGAAAAATAAATGAATCTTACAGAGTAAATAAAGAAGATAAGACAAGGCTGAAATCTTTACTGTCTGTTTAACTCGCATTCAGGCACCACAACTCCCGAATATGGAATTGAATGTCCCGTATAATCTTTATACCCGTAGCCTTCTTCGTCTTTTTCCCAACTGTAGTAAAGGTCGTTATTTTCCTTCAAAACGCCGTCTTTAATGCCGAATGCGTCTTTAATTTCTTCTCCGGATACGCCGTATTCGTTAGGGAGAATAATTACGGTGCCGTCCTCAAGGCTGTATGCGGAAGCGAGAGAATCTTGATATTCTTTTTTATCTTTCAATTCTTTTAATTGCTCGGTTTCTTCTTCGGTTATCGTGTTGTCTTCGAGTTTTTCTTCCAAAGAAGATATTTCATCCGATAAACCGTCATAAACTTCGGGAAGAATTATTTCATCCAAAGCCATATTAGGATTATCAATATCGTTTGCAATTGAAATTGCCCTCGGGTCAATGTCTGTCCATTGAGCCGTTTCTTCAAGCGTGTGTCCGGCGGCGTTAAAATTAGGGCTTGGCTCTTGCATATTGTTTGCTATTTTGCTTCCGCCCAAGATTATGCCGGTTGCGGCAAGAGCACCGATTATTCTGTTTGCCCAAGCTCTGTATGTTCGTTGTATTTTTGCTCTTTCCGCTTTTTGAGCCTTTGTGAGAGGTCTTTTTTCAAAAGAATCGCTGCTGCTGCCTGTTTTTGCGCTTTTTGCGGGGCTTTTTTGAGGTGCTTTACAGTTTTTATTTGCGGATATCGGCATATATTCAAGATTAGTTTTAGGGCTATTCAAAATAGAATTTGTTTGAACCATTTTAATTCCTTTTTCACTTCACTTAGATAAATAAAGTTGAAGTATAAGAAAAAATTGCCATGGGCACATAAATAATTTTAATATATTTTAAAAAAGTTAATTAATCTGGGAGTTAAAAGAATTGCTGCTATAATGGCAGAAGACGCAGCACACAGAAGCACGGCGCCCGCCGAGATATCTTTTGCAAATTTAGCAAGTATTGAATATTTATTTTTATAATAAGCGTCCATAACATATTCAATAACGGAATTAACAAGCTCCGCCACAAGAACAAAAGTGTTTGTGGCGACAATAATTGCAATTTCGAGCACCTTTGCATGAAGAAAAAAGGCAAGAACCAAAACAAAAATCGCTATTAATATATGCTTTCTGAAATTTTTCTGGGTCCTAAACGCCAAATATAACCCGTTTGAAGCATGCTGTGCGCTTTTTATGAAATTTTGAGATTGATATTTTCTCATAACCTTGAAATAACGCTATTTTGAATCCCGACAACAAAATTGTAATCCACATCATTTAAATGGTCAAATCCTAAAATGTGAAGTATTCCATGACAAATCAAGGTATAAATTTCGGTTTTAAACGATTTTAAATCCTGCCCCGCTGCCTGTTTTTTTGCGGTTTCAAGGGAAATTATAATTTCTCCGAGTTCCGCCGTTTTATTAAAAACAAATTTGTTGTCATCATCCGCAAAAAGCGCAAAACTAATGACGTCTGTAGGCTCGTTTTTATTTCTGTAATTTTTATTTATTGAGCGTATTTCGTCATCATCAACCAAAACAATGCCAAAAGAAAGACATTCAACCCCGAGCCCTTTTATTGCGGATTTTTCCCTGATATCTTCAATTTCAAAAAGCAGATTAACAATTTTTGCAACTTTTCTTTTTAAGGGTAATCCAAAATTTAATTTATCTTCAATTTGAACCTTTGTTTTCATTTTCTTCCTTATCCGAAGGTTCCTTTTGAATTTCTTTATTTTCGCCTGAGGTGTTTGTTTTGTTTTCTATTTTCTTTTGTATTTTCTTTTCAAGCTTTTCTTCTTCGCTTTGACCTAAAACTATTTTATTTCCTTTTTCAAGTTCGTTTATTCCCTGTTGATATTTAACTCTGTCATGTTGCATTCCTCTTAAAATCCTGTTAAATGTAACTGCGATAAGTTTTATATCTTTTAATGTCAGGGGGCTGTCCGACAGTTGACCGTCATTTAATCTTTCGGTAATTATTTTATTAATCATATTTTCAATTTCTTCCGCCCCGGGGTTTTTCAAAGAGCGGACGGCAGATTCGACAGCGTCTGCAAGCATTAAAATGGCTGTTTCTTTCATATTTGGTTTCGGACCGGAATATCTGAATTGTTCCTGTTGGACATTCTCCTTGCCCTCAAGCTGAACGGCTTGGTTATAAAAATGCCCCGCAAGCGCCTCCCCATGGTGCTGCTGAATAAAGTTTATAATTTCCTGCGGAAGCCCGTTTTTCTTGGCGATTTCAACTCCATCTTTCGTATGAGATATAATAACCATTTTTGATAACCTCGGATTAAGCTTGTTGTGCGGGTTTTCAACCCCAAAGTACGATTGATTTTCTATAAAGAAAAACGGCTTTTGGAGCTTCCCTATATCATGATAAAACGCCCCGACTCTTGCTAAAATCGGGTCTGCTCCGATTGCTTCCGCCGCAGCTTCACAGAGGTTCGCCACCATTAAAGAGTGGTGATAGGTTCCGGGCGCTTTACATTGGAGCTTTGATAAAAGCGGAGAATTGTGGTCTGCAAGTTCAATAAGCCCGTACGGGGTTACGGCTTTAAATGTGGTTTCAAAAATAGGGATTATGCCCAAAGAAATTATCCCTGAAAAAATCCCGTTTATAAGCGCGCATGAAGCCATTTTAAGCGACAGCGCAAAAGAATCAGGCGTAAATTGATTTTCAAAAATGCCTATAACAACAATAAATAGGCTCATTACAAGACCCGTCCAAAACCCGCATTTAACAAGGTCTTGCCGTCTTGTATAAGAAATCTTTGAAACAAAGAAAACAGAGGCTATTGTTCCGAATACAAAAATTGTGATAAATTGAGGCTCAAGAAAAAGAGAAGCCGATATCATCGCAATAAAAATAATTGCCGTAACAAAGGCAAAAGGCGGACTTGTAAAAACGGCAAGAATAATAGTATATGCCGGAATAGGCATAAAATAATTTGACACTTCATTATTGGATGAAATGCCAACGCACATTAACGTTAAAAGAATGGTTAAAAGACCTAAAATCATATAATATCTGGGGTCGTCATATTTTTTTGCTCCATGCTTTATACAAAACAAAAGAGTCATGCCGCAAATAAGCGTGAAAAGAAATATGCCGGCTACTCCGCTTTTGTTGATTTCAAGCAGGCTGTATCCGGACTTTCTTAAAGCATCTCTTTTAACTTGAGTTAAAATTTCATCAGGTTTTAAGATTGTATCTCCCTTTTTAAAGGTTACGGTGTAAGGTTTAATCAGATTTTTGGCGTTTTTTCTTGCAACGTCCGTTGCAAAATCGTCAATTACCAAATTCGGCAAAATAACGCATTCCAATATTCCTGATATCATGTTTACCTGATTGGCGGACAAATTCGTGCCAACCGCTTCTCTTATTGCGTTTTCGTTTGTGTATGTTTCGATTTCGCCGTCTTGAAGCCCTTCTTTAAGATATTTATTTAAAACTTTTTCCGTAGATTGTAAAATTGCACTGAGGGCGTTTTTGCTTGAATTCAGGGTAAAGTTAATAACCGCTTCTTTTTTGGAGGGGTCAGTTATGTCAAATACATTGGAAAATTCAATGTATTTTGATTGTTTATCGGATTCATCGTTTTTAATCCTTATAATATCTTCTTTAAGGGAATAAAAACCGTTTAAAATTCTTGAAGAATCAATCGGGATAATAATCGGCTTAATTTTTCTTGCAATATCGCGCCTTAAAAGCTCCGTTTTTTGTATATCGACAACTTCAATTGTCTTTTTTGCAACAATTTTCTTCTTTCCGACCCCGTTTTCAAGAAGGTCTTGCGACAAAAACTTTGAAGATAAAAGGAGCGAAATTATGGCGATAAAAATTATAAAAACGCTTATAGTGCCCGCTCTGGACTGAAGGCTTGAATTTTTTCCAAATAGTTCATCTGCAAAATTAAACATAACTTCTCCAAAAAGTCCCCGTTTGATTATACAATAAATTTTTTTCCGTGAGAAACGATTTTATCATATAGCATTTTTACCCACTCCAACATCTTTTTTTTGTTTATGAGTTCTTTTTTGGTTGAGAAAAAATGTTTTTTATCTATAATGTTTTGACAAAAATATATTTTAAAATCTTTTAGCTCTGAAACAATTCTTTTGTCGGCGTATGCCAAATCGGGGTTTGACAAAATTTCAAGAAATTCCATTTGCGCTTCTGCGATCTTGTTTTTTTTAAGATAATATATCATTTTTTTTAAAGAAGCTTCAACATATAAATAAAATTTCTTAAATTTTTCTTTTTTTTCAAGGTAATCCTCTCTAAAATATTTTATGGTTGAGAGATATCCTTTTTCTGCTATTTCTTTCTTTTTCTCTTTATTTATCATAAAGCCTGCAACCGAAACATTATCAAGGTTAATTTTAATAAAATCATAAGATTCAAAATCTTTATATTTTTTAATTATGCTGTCTGTTGCAAAACCGGACATTGTGTCATATACGGCGTTTAAATAGTCAATCGTGTTTGATATTTTCTTTTTGCCTTCGTTATTTTCAAGCCTAAATTCAAGAAATTTTTCTTTTCTTTTGTAAATATTTTCTGTCATCTGAAAAAGGGGCACAGATTTTAAAAGGTCGCCGTCTGCGAGGCATTCTCCGTTTTCATTAATCGGAGAATAAAGCCCGGGCATGGCAACTGAAACCCTTATAGCATGCGCTATTTCAACATCAGGCGTTTTATATTTTGAAAATTCACGAAACTTTGAAGTTGTTAAATCGGAAGCAAAAATTATCAAATCTTTTTCTATATCTTTAAATTTTACGGGAAAATTACCTTTATTTTTATAAAATTTCTCCTCAATTTTGCTTTTTATCCAAGAATAAAAATTATCCCCTTTAGAGATGGCAAAGTCTTTTGTAATTTTCAGATTAAGGTCGTTAAAAAAATCAAAATTTATATTTTCAAAATGATCTGCAATTTCCGCATAAGAATAACCAAAAGCTAAAAGCCCCGCAACAATCGCACCCACAGAAGAGCCGGCAAGACCGGTTATTTCAATTTTTAATTCTTCAAGCGCTTTAATTGCCCCTGAATAGGCGGTTCCTCTAATTCCGCCGCCGCCAAATATACAAAAATATTTTTCCATTTTATTATTATAACCTGATTTATAAAAAATATACACATTATTGAATTTAAAATTTTTTTCATAGTAGAATAATAAAGAATTATTTTAGGAGAGCAAAAACAATGACGGGTCAGACGCTTGCACAAAAAATCATTTCATCACACTCGGATAAAAATGTCATGCCAAACGAGCTTGTTATAGCACGTGTTGATGTTGCCGCAGCGCAAGACGGAACAGGACCTTTAACCATACAGGAATTTAAAAAATTAAACAAAGGCAAATTGAAAAATCCGAACAGAACAATTCTTTTTATAGACCATGCGGCGCCTTCCCCCAGAAAAGAGCTTTCTAATACCCATACAATAATAAGGGAGTTTGCAAAAGAATATGGCGCGGTATTGTCAGATATAGGAGAAGGGGTTTGCCACCAAAGGCTCGTAGAGAGCTTTGTTAACCCGAATGAAATTTTAGTGGGCGCTGATTCTCATACATGCACCTCGGGCGCATTAGGTGCTTTTGCAACCGGCATGGGCTCAACAGACATTGCGGTTGCTTTTGCTCTCGGTAAAACTTGGCTCAAAGTGCCTTCCTCATATAAAATTGTTGTTAACGGCAAATTTAGAGAAAATGTTTATTCAAAAGATTTAATGCTTTATTTAATTTCAATGCTCGGGGCGGACGGCGCAACGTATAAAGCGCTTGAATTTACGGGCGAAACCGTTAAAAATATGGAAATGTCCGAGAGGTTTACCCTTGCCAATATGGCAGTTGAGGCGGGGGCAAAATGCGGGCTTTTTGAAACGGACGAAAAAACCTTGGAATACCTTAAACAAAGGGGAAGGGGAGAGAAATTCATTGAGCTTAAAATAGACGATGACGCCGTTTATGAAAAAATAATTGAAATTGACGCTTCAAAAATTCCGCCGACTGTTTCCTGCCCTCATACGGTTGATAATGCAAAGCCTGCGGCAGAATTAAACGACATTAAGGTTAATCAAGTTTTTATAGGGACTTGCACAAACGGAAGAATTGAAGATTTAAGAGTTGCAGCAAACGTATTAAAAGGAAGAGAAAAAGCCGAAGGCGTCCGCCTTATTGTTGTTCCGGCTTCTCCCGATGTGTATAAAAAAGCGCTTAAAGAAGGCTTAATTGAAACTTTTATAGAAGCAGGTGCTTCTTTTCTCCCCGCAGGGTGCGGACCTTGCGTTGGAGTGCATGGCGGGATTTTAGGGGACGGGGAAGTATGCCTTGCAACTCAAAATAGAAATTTTCAAGGCAGAATGGGCAACACAAAAGGCTTTATTTACCTTGCAAGCCCTTATGTTGCTGCCGTAAGCGCAGTTAACGGCTTTATAAGCGATAAATTGGCTTAGTTTTTGCTCTTATACATATAATATAAAATCATATCCGCAAGAATTAAAACAAAATTAGCTAAATACAGCCAAAAAACCCAGTCAAAACCGATAACCGTTTTATAAATCATTGCAAGAATATATCCTGTTAAAATAAGCCAAACAAAAAGAATGCTTTTACCCTCAACATTTTTTGTTTGATATGTTTTTGCAACCTGAAAAGGCCAGCTTGCCCCCCAACAGATTAACATTCCGGATTCGAGTATAGTTTTTAGCGATATCATGCCTCATCCTTTTTATCTTTGATAATTATATCAAAAAGCAAAAACACGAGCAATTTTTATAATATGTAAATGCTCAATCAAAAATTTTCCTTACTTTAAAAAATAAAATTACATCTTTAATTAGAAGGGGCACATTTTTCAAGCTAAAGCAAATTCGCGAAATTTCTGACTGCGAATGCCGGTGCGAGAGGGGCGACCCGATGAGGGTTGA
>CAYUWO010000025.1:0-9467 GCA_964448535.1 uncultured Gammaproteobacteria bacterium
TCTTTTTCTATATAGTTTATATTCGGATGGTTTTTAATTAAAGAGGTAATTTTTTTTGAAAAGCCGAATCTATCAACCGATAAAGAAGCACCGGAAGGCACGGCGCAACTAAAGGCTTCTTTAATAAGGGTTGAGCCGAGAATTTTTATCTCCTCTTTTAAAAGCCCCGAAGCCGAAGTTAAAGCGGTTGCGCCGAGAGAATTCGAACATACAAATTCTGCGCAATCACCCCCCTTGTGTGCGCCTGTCATTTTTTTAGGGCGCATCTCGTATAAATCGACTTTTACGCCTTTATCTGCCAGATATAAAGCCGCCTCGGAGCCTGCAAGCCCCGCACCTGTTATACTTACTTTTTCCATAAATCTATTTTATGTTAAAATTTCTAATTATGGAAGAAAAAATTGTTTTAACAAAGCTAAATAAAAAGGAATTTGAAGATTTTTTGCTCACTCTCGATGATAAAAAATTTAGGGCAAAACAGGTTGAAAATTGGATTTACAATAAAGCTGCGCCAAATTTTGACATTATGAGCGATGTTAAGCTTGAATTAAGGGAAAAATTAAAAGAGTCCGCAATTATATCGGATGTTAAAATAAAAACAAAACAGATAAGCAAAGACGGAACAATTAAATATCTTCTTGAATATTTTGACGGCTCGCTTGCGGAGTGTGTTTTAATGAGATTTGACAACAGGGGAAATTTAACCGCCTGTGTGAGCTCTCAAATAGGCTGCCCTATGGGGTGTAAATTTTGCGCAACGGGAAAGCGCGGCTTTGTAAGAAATATGGAATCTTATGAAATTGTTGAGCAGATTTTAACAATTGAAAGAGATACGGGGCTGAAAGTTACAAACGTTGTATTTATGGGGCAGGGAGAACCTTTAAATAATTATGATAACGTATATAGAGCAATTGAGGTTATAAACGGCAGGCTTCAAATCGGAATAAGGAGAATAACGATTTCAACTTGCGGAATTGTTCCTAAAATTAGAGAAATCCCCAATTATGAGCTTGTTCCCACTTTGGCTGTTTCTCTCCATGCGCCAAATACTAACCTCAGGGCAAAAATTATGCCCGTTGAGAAAAAATATAGCATGGATGAACTTAAAAAAGCTCTTTTGTATTACTGTGAAAAAACCGGCAAAAGAGTTACTCTTGAGTATGTTTTAATCGGCGGATTAACGGATACGAAAGAATCGGCGCTTGAATTAATACGGTATATGAAAGATTTAAAATGCAACGTAAATTTAATACCTTATAATCCTGTTAACAATTCGGATTTTAAAAAGTCCGGCAAAAAAGATATTATGATTTTTAAATATCTTCTCGAATCGTCAGGGAAGAAAGTTACGGTAAGACTTGAGCGCGGGGCGGATATTGACGCGGCTTGCGGCCAGTTGGCCGGTAAATTATCAAACATATAATGTATATTAATTTTAACAATTTTGATAAAATTTTGTTTTCGTTTATGATATACTTAAATAGTACAAGTTATAATCGGAGAATGTGGGTTTGCAGCCAATATCAGAGTTATTCGTTGATAATATCAACATTTTGCCCCTTTGGGTAAAGCAGGTGCTCTATCTTAAAACCAGAGATAGATTGAGAGCGGAGCTTGCCGAGTTTATGGATGTGTTGTTAACAGACAATATAATGCAATATTATGTTCCGGTTTTAACTTATGCGGGCAAAACCGAGTTTGAATTCCACGAAAGAAAACTTCCCGAAGAATTTTATATTTTCTTTAAAGGGTGCATGGAAGGTCATGACCTTTTCGAAATTACCCTTTCTAATTATTGGACATTTGCTCAAACCTGCGCTGTCTTTGTTCGTTCTCTTGAGCTTGAATTGCTCGTTTTGCCCGAGGACGAATCAATTATATCGGTTGCAAGGTTTATGGCGGGGAAAATCCGTACGGGAGAAATGTTAAAAAGGCTTCATAAAATCAGCATAATGCAGCTTGAAGCGGCAATAAGAATTCAAAAAGAAAGAACCGAAGCCGGCGACCCCGTTAAAATGGCAGAGTTAATGATAGAGCTTGGATATATAACCGAAAGAGATATTAAAATTCTCCTCGCATTTAAAGATGACGCCAAAAAAAGGTTTGTTATGGGGGTCGGGTTCTCTTTTGTTAAACCTAAGGATGAGCATGACGCACAAGTTTTATTCAGCGGGCTGCAAAAAGAGATAAAAAGGCTTGACGAAGAAAACAGACTTTTAAAGAGCCGTTTAAGAAAAATTTTAAATATAAAAGAGTAAATTTATGCCTGTTTATCCTGATTATTATCCTATTTTGGATTCTTTTCGCTCGGGCGAAATTGAAAACAGGTTTTTCGGACTTTTGTTTTTGTACGATAAAAAGGGGCTAAAGTTTTCTATAGGATATGACAGAGGGGCAAAATTTTTTTTAAGAAGTTTGTTTAAACCTATTCAAGCTTCAATTTTAGATGAAAAAATCATAAGTTATTTTGGATTCGATGATAAGGAGCTTGCAATTATGCAAGGTTCGCATGCGGGAGAAGAAATTCACATTGAGATTTTAAAATCTATATTAAAAAAAACGGGTGTCAAAGAAAATGAGCTTTTGTGCCCTGTTATTTTGCCTATAAATTATAAAAAAGGAAAAATAAGAAGGCTTCATAATAACTGTTCGGGGAAGCACCTTATGATGATTAGCTGGTCTTTGTATAACAAAGCCGATTATAAAAACTATACCGATTTTGACCATCCCTGCCAGCTTAAAATAAAAAAGAAGCTTCTTTTTTATTCCGGATGTAAGAACAATTTTATAACAACAAAAGACGGTTGTACGGCACCTGTTTACGGGTTAACCATGGATGATATTGCGAGGGCTTTTTTAAATTATTATAAGGATAAATCAAATTTAAGGCTTATAAAAGCTTATAAGAATAATCCTTATGCGGCGGGCGGATATAACAGGACAGATACAAAAATAACCGGTTTAAAAAATTTAATTTCAAAAGTCGGCGCCGGCGGATTTATTTATGTGTACAACATAAAAACCGAAGAAATTTTAATAGTAAAAATGGCTCAAGATAACAACCCTCAAAGAGAAGTTGTTGTTTTAGAGGCTTTGAGAAGGTTAAACTGGGTTGATGAGAAACTTTACGATGATAAAATTTATCTTGAAGATTCCTCCCCGATTGGGAAGCTGATTGTTAACGGTTTTGACAATTATCCGTCATTATAACATTCTTGGAGCCGCTTTTTTCTTTTTGACCACGGATAATAAATTTGCGGGGCGTATAGCTTTAAAAGCCCGTCAATTAACCCCACATTGTCCTCATTGTCATATACGGGGGTAGAGTTGTTTGCAATTCTTGCCGGAGAAAAATGTTTTCTCAGCCCCGGGGGAATTGAAGTTCCGGAGAGGGCTTTTCTCTGGCTTGCAAGCTTTAATCTTTCCATCCTGTCATTTATTAAAGAAAACTCATAAGTGCGCCCCAAAAGATAATTTTCAAGTTTTGCAACTCTGTATTTAGGGCTGTCAAAATCGTTCGTTTTTTCAAAATGTCTTTTTTCCATGACTTCAACGTCATGCCTGATTTTATTATCAAACACAACCGGCGCTTGAGTCGGAATTGCGTTTTTAATGTCTTCTTCGCTTATGTTAAATTCAGGCTGCGCATTTATGTATGAATAAGACTTGGCGGGAGATATTGTTAAAAAAGCTAAAATTAAGCAGAATATCCCCCCTGCCGATTTTCCTAAAAATTCATATAAAATGATTTTTTGACAATCTCTATTTGTCAAAATTTTTCTCGTCAAAATGTTTCTCTCTATAAACTTTGCTCTCTACAAAATAATTTACCCTTTTTGAGAGAGTTTTTTATTGCCTCGTAAAGCATATTTAGAGGATATGTTAATTTTTGTAACAATAAAAATTTAAATTTTAAAATATTTACATAAAAAATAGTTTATAATAATATAAGTTTAGTGAGCATTGATTTGGCATGAAGAAACTTTTTGCGATAATAGTTATAATTACCGCGCTTTTCATCTCAAGTAATTTTGGGATTGCAAACGATTACCCTCTTATAACCAAAAATCCTGAAATTAATGCGGATTTAACTGCGGTTGCTTCGGTTGACAGGCATGATGTCATTGCCATTTTAGAAGGAAGAAATGCTACGGGTTCGCCAATTAGAGTTATGTTTCGGGATATGGCCATATACGGCGCAAGCAACTGCGAGGCGTTAACCACAAAAACTCAATCGGGAAAGCTTGTTATTTATATAAATATGGAGCATAAAAATGCCCCAAAAGAGGCAATAGCTTGTCTTATAGCCCATGAAAGCCAACACCATACAATGACAAACACAAAAGCCGAAGAGGCGAGAGCATGGTTTAAAGAAGTTTCCACTTGGAACTCGTTTGTAAGGCGCGACAGGTCGGTTGCTCTGTCGTCCCATCCTCTTGTTAAGCGTGAAAATTATATCGCTAAATTAAACGCAAGAGATAACGGTGCGGGTGGCGAAATTCGAAAAATCATAGCCCAAAACCCTGTGTATGCGGGCTTGAACAACTAAATTATTTTATCACTAAACAACTTTATCCTCTTTTTTATTAAAAAGAGGATTTTTTTAATAAAAAAGAGCTGATTTTTAAAGCCGGGATTACAAATCCCGCACAAAACTCTTTGCAATGACGGATAAGGCTTGATTTTTAAAGCTAAAGATTATTTAACATAGTTTGGTCAAGGACTTTCAATTTTATAGAGAGTGTATTTTTTCCCTTTTTCAATAAGGTTAATTTTTGGCATGTATTTATTCTCATATTGTTTTTTATTTTTAACTATAAGAAACACCGGACGGTTTTTTAATTCTGCCAATACTTTTTTAAGCTCTATGTATTTTTCATCTCCTATATCGGGAATAAAGTATATTTTGCCTTTTTTATAATAATTTAACATGCTGTATTTTCTTGCAAAGCCTAAGGTTACAACGGAAGAATTGTCCGTGTCGTTTGCTAATTGGGCATAATATTCAAGTTCGTCCTGTCCGAAACTTGTTACGTAATTCATAATTTCAGCCTGATAAACTCCGAAAAGAAGAAACCCAAATGCAAATACGCTTCCAAAAACCCATATCCTGATGCCTTTTGCCAGAAAAATTAAACCTGCAATTCCAAAAATCACAACTGATATTGCAAGGTTGAGCCCTGCGGCTATACGACCTGTGGAATAGTAAAATATTCCAAAAATTGCAGCGGACAAAAATATTAAAAAAGTTATAAGGGCGGCAATTTCGATATATTTTTTATGTTTTCCCTCTTTTATATACCCCCATATAAAATATCCCGTCAAAATAGAAATAGAGGGGAATATCGTTAAAATGTAGGTGGGAAGTTTTGTGCTTGAAATTGAAAAGAACACAAAAACCGTAATAAAATATATAAAAGAAATTAAAATTAACGCCCTATCTCTTGTATCAAAGCTAAAAAGAGGTTTTAATATTTTGGACGATTTTAAAACGGCTGCACAATATCTTCCGCCTTTGATAAGGGCGGCTATAAAAAACATCGTCCAAGGCAAAAAGCCGGCTAGGATAACCGGAATATAAAAAAGAAACGGCCGTTTTCTTCCGATGTTCATAGACGAGTCTAAAAACCTTGCAAAATGATGTTTTACTATATATTCATTGAACCATACCATGCCGTTTTCTTTAAATACAAGGTAATGCCAAGGAAGAGTTATTAAAAGAAAGATTAAAATTCCGAAGGTTATATAAGAAGGTTTTACTATCTCTTTTGCTCTTTTAAATATAAGATAAATTAAAAGCAGGGGAACACCCGGAACAACTATCCCGATGAGCCCTTTTTGCAAAACTGAAAGCCCTAAAAAAGCGTATCCTGTATACCACAATATTTTTTTTGCGGCTTCATTTTCAACAAAAAGAGCGGACACTCCAAAGTAAAAAGCAAGAGTTGTGAAAACGCAAAACCCTAAATCTAAAATGGCTATATGGGAAAAAAGCCCCCACCAAAAGGAAGCGGATAGAACAAGCGCGGATATAAACGCACAAGACCTTGATTTTAAAATGTTTAAAACAAAAAAATAAGTTCCAAAAACCCCGAGCATGCCTAAAAGAGCAACGGGGAACCTTGATGTAAAGCTGTTTATATCGCCGAAAATTTTATAAGATAAAATTGTAAGCCAATAAAACAGGGGAGGTTTTTCCAAAAAAGGCTCAAAGTTAAGATAGGGAGTAATAAAATCGCCCGATTTATACATGTTCTGCGCAATATTGATATATCTTGTTTCGTCCACATCAATAAGTCTGTAATCTCCCAGCCCCGAAAAGAAAATAAAGCAGGTAATAACAAATAATCCTAAAATATATAAAAAACCTCTGTATTTGTCAATTTTATTCATAATTTTCCTGTCCGACACTTAAGACTTTTGCGGTTAGAGAATAAGAACCGTCGTTATTTTTAAAAAATTTAATCTGTTCGTATTCGCCATTGTCAACAAGGGCGCCTGCGCTAATGTGTTTAACGCCGTCTGTATCAAACACCCCTTCTTTATGATAATGCCCCGAAACAAGCGCAACAACATTGTTATGTTTGGCTAATACATTTTTATACTCTTCTTTTTTGTGGGTGTCTTTGAATTCGTCATTTTCCGGAGGAACAATCGGGAAGTGTTGAAAGATGACGGCTTTTTTATCTTTAAATTTTGTAAGGGTTTTATCTAAAAAAACAAGCTCCGCTTCTTTGTAATATCCGCTGCTCAACGGAAACGTTTCATTAACTCCGTTCATAAATACAAAGACAATATCGCCATATACCTTATACGAGGGGACGTTCTTTGTTTTATTTGAGGAGAATTTGTTAACAAGCCTGAAATATTCTTTTTTTGTAACCCCCTTTGTCTTTGAAACATCACGGTTTCCGATTATTACAAAAAAAGGTTTTTTTATGGTATCGGCAATTTTTGCAAACATGACAGTATCTGTTTTATTTGCGCTCTGTACGTTATCTCCGAGAAAAACAACGTAATCGCTTGAATCGCTGTTTATGTCCTCAACCGCTTTTAGCAGATTTTTAATTGAAGGGGTTATTTTATTTTCCGCTTTATCGGATACTATGTGCGAATCTGACACAATATCAACGGTTAGCGCATAGGATATGTGCGAAAAAAACAAAAGAAACAAAAAAAGTATAATCAATTTTTTCATAAATCAATTATACCTTAAACTCTTTTTTTAGCACAACTTTATAATTATTATCCGGAGGAAAGCATTTCAACGAGCATATCCGGAAATTCGCTTGCAAGCATATCCGAAAATACGGAAGGATCAATTTGAGTTGCAACAACCTGAATAAGGTTTGTGGGCAATTCCTGAATCATGGGAACCAAAAACTCCGGCTCTAAAGTTTTCATTGTTTTAATGATATCCTCTTTTTCAAGCTCGTTATATATCGGGCGGGATAAAACCGAGTTGTCAAATTCAAGATAATAGTCAGGGTTTATTTCGCATAATCCGGCGATTGCTTCCGCTTTTTCAAAAGTTTGAAGATTCTGCAAAAACTGCATATACTGTTTATCTTCCATATTCTCTATTTCATAGAGATATTCTTCGGTATATTTATCTTTATATTCAATTCCGAATTGGTTAACCATTAAGGATTGGAATTTTTCATATTCAAGCCCTTCAAAATATTCAAAAACATCTCTTTTTTCAAGATGAGTGCTTTCGAAAAACTCGCTCATTTCGCCAACTTCCATAAAAGGAACTACATCTTCCATTGTGAAATGCACAAGCAAAAGGTTTACCATTTCTTCGGGCGGGAGCGCATTTATAAGCTCCATTAAGCCGTCCGTTGTAAAATATTGAAGCCCGAAAGACAGTTGTTCACTTGTCAAAAGGGGGAGAATTTTTGCCAAATCTTCAGGCGGGAGCTGTTGTATAATTAAATATCTGTTTTCTAAATCTTGCAGCTTCATAATCTCGGCGAGCTTGTTCGGGTCTTGAAGAAGCCACTCTAAATTCATAGGGTCAACGGAAATTAAACCGTCCTGAGTTACGATATTCATAAGGTCATCATTAACCGGAGCGGCAGCCTGAGCAACATTAGGACCGGAGTATGCCCTTGCGGTCGAAATCCCGTAATAACGTGATAAATATGAAGTATTTATTGATAAATCAATCATTTTTTACTCTTTAAAATAAAGGTTTTGTTGTTTAATATCCTTATATTATCTAAAAATTTTCAGATGGCATGATTTTAATTTTATACAATTTTGTAACAAAAATTTACAACCATCCAAAGGTCTATTTTGTTAAAACAAATATCGCTTCTTCGCTGAAAAAATTTGCGAGAGGCTTTAATATTCTTTTTCTCGCCTTTTTTTTCGCAAGATAAATTGATTCGATTATTTCAATATTATTCAATTTGCAAAATTCAACAAAATCGTTTACCGTATTCAGATGAATATTAGGGGTGTTATACCATTCGTACGGAAGGACCTTTGATTTAGGCATTTTACCTTGAAAAAAAAGATAAAAACGAATCCGCCAGTAAGCAAAATTGGGGAATGCCACAATTGCTTTTTTTGAAACACGCAGCATTTCTTCTAAAACATAATCCGGACGTTCGGTAGATTGAAGAGTTTGGTTTAAAATCGCATAGTCAAACATCTTATCCTGAAACCTTTTTAACCCTTCATCAAGGTCTGCTTGTATTACGGGGATTCCTCTTTCAATGGATTTTATGACATACTTTTGATTAATTTCAATGCCTATCCCTCTTGCCCCCTTTTCATCAATTAATTTTTTAAAAAGGTACCCGTCCCCGCAGCCCAAATCAAGAATTTTTGAATTTTTTTCTATAAGCCCTGTTATTTGTTTGTAGTTAAGAGTTTTTCCCATTTAATCGCCGTCCCCTTTAAAAAAGCTTTTAATAACATCTGTTTGCTTTTCATGTTCGATTAAAAACGCATCATGCCCGCAGGGGCTTTTTAATTCTATGTATGAAACTTTTTTTTCTTTTTTAATTAATGCGTTAACAATCTCCTGTGCCCCTTTTGCCGAAAAAAGCCAATCTGAATCAAAAGATATGACAAGAAACCTTGCGTTTGTTTTATCAAAAGCATTTTCAAGGCTTCCGTACTTGCTTGCGGGGTCATAATAGTCAACCGCCTTTGTAATATAAAGGTAGCTGTTAGCGTCAAACCTGTCTACAAAAATTCTCCCCTGATAATCAAGGTATGATTCCACCTGAAAATCTACCCCAAAATCGAAATTAGGCTTGTCCTCTTTATAATTTCTTCCGAATTTATTATGCATGGCAATTTCGGATAAATATGTAATATGCCCGACCATTCTCGCAATTGATAAGCCAGCTTCGGGGTGTTTCTTGTCGTAATAATCCCCGTTATTAAAATCAGAATCCGTTAAAATTGCATTTCTGCCGACCGCATTAAATGCGATTCCTTGAGCGGAG
>CAYUWO010000025.1:9477-17752 GCA_964448535.1 uncultured Gammaproteobacteria bacterium
GCCGAGGCGATAATAATCACGGATTTAACATACTCCGGGTATCTGATTGCCCACTCCATAGCCTGCATGCCGCCCATAGACCCGCCAACCGTGCGCAAAGTTTTAATTTCCAAAAAATCAACCAGCTCTTTTTGGACTTTTACCATATCTTCTATGGTAATAACCGGAAAATCATGCCCCCAAGGCTTATTTGTGTCCGGATTAATCGAGCTTGGTCCGGTTGTTCCCTTACAGCCGCCGAGGACATTTGAACACACAACAAAAAATTTATTTGTGTCAAATGCTTTATTCGGCCCAATCATATTATCCCACCATCCCGATTTTTTATCTTCTTTTGAATGGTATCCCGCTGCATGGGCGTCTGCAGTCAAAGCATGACAGATTAAAATTGCGTTGTCTTTTTTATCGTTTAATTTTCCGTATGTTTCGTAAGCAATTTGAACGCCATTGAGCGTTTTTGAACTTTCAAGCCCAATTGTTTTTTTTGAATGGTAATATTTTGTTTCAACTATTCCCGCTGAATTTGTCATTAAATGATATTATCACAAATTTTCATACAAATGTATGTTTTATATAAACTAAAGTATAATTTTTGTAAATAAGTCCAAAAGTTTTTTAAATTTTTGTCGATATAATACAGGTGAAGAAGTTTAGGTTATTTTAGGAAAACGTTATAATGGAAAACGCCAAAAACCGGGAAGAACTTGACATTTTAAAAGACGGAGGCGTGTCTTTATTTTCCCGTTCGCTTGATTTAATGGAGGACGACCCTCTTGAAGAAATTTTTGCTTTAAACCTCGGGGATTTCCTTTGTGAAAGCCTCATAAATGATGAGCTCGCAAATAAAATTTCAAATAAAAAAGACAAAGCAGAAAGCTTAAAAGAACAATTGAGAGAGTTAATTTCCATTTATTCAATCGACAGCACTCTCTCTCTTCTTGGATTTAAAGAAGATGAAGATCATATAATTTACGATTCAATCGCAAGGGCAATTAAACTTATGCTTGCGCTTAACGAGTGCAGCATTTATTTATCCGTTAAAAATACCCCCTTAAGGCTGGCGGGAACATCCGAGAATAATTTAAGAGGGGGAGTTAAGGCGGCTATAAAAGAAAGTTTTGAGAAAGAAAAAATTATAACCGTGAAAAACAAAACAAACACGGTTAAAATCTTTCCTATGAAAAATAATTTTGAGTGCATAGGCTCTATTGAGGTTAAAAGAGATATCTCAAAACCCTTGGAATCCGAGTATGAACAATTATTAAAAATAACGGCGGGGCTTTTTGTAACCTCTTTAGGGCTCCAAAAATTAATTGACGAAGTTAAAAAGATTTTAGATTCAGAGGTTGTTACAACTTCCGAATTGCAAAATATCCGTGCCCAATTAACCGCAATTATCGGCGACCTTCAAGACCAGCAGCAGGTTTTTGTCGAAACAATGGCAAGCGTTGTCGACATTAAAAGCAAATATAAAAAAGATCATTCCAAAAAGGTTGCGGAGCTTTCAAGAGAGCTTTGCGAAGAGTTGTGCTTAAACGAAAAAACAACCGATTTAATATATTATGCGGGCTTGCTCCAAAACATAGGAAAAATTACCCTGAACGAACAGCTTTTTGCAAAAAAAGATAAATTAACAAAAGAAGAGTGGGATAAATTACAGAAATATCCTAATGCCGGAGTTGAACTATTGATGAATATTAACTTTTTGTCAGAGGTTGTTCCGTACGTTTATTATCAAAAAGAGCGTTGGGACGGCTCGGGCAAGCCGGAAGGCTTAAGAGGGCGTTCAATTCCGTTCGGCTCAAGAATAATTGCTCTTGCGGACGCTTACTGCGCTCTTGTGCAGGATAGAAGCTACAGACAGGCAATGTCAAACAGAGAAGCTTTAAAAATCCTTAAAGAGGAGTGCGGAATAAAATGGGATGCTATGGTTTTTGAAGCTTTATATCGTATCAAAGCAAACGAATAGGCTATTGTTTGTTTAAAACTTTGAGCCCGTGAAATTCCGCAATTTGCTTTGTTTTGATGTTATTTTTATTGATATCATAGGCAAAAAGAGCATATAATATAGCCTCAAGGGTTGCCGAGGGCAAAAGATTATCGGGGATATCGCAAAAGCCGTATTTGATTTTTAAGCCTGCTTGGAAATTTTTACAGTCGAGCGAGGTTTTTTCCAAAAAATCCGCCTTCAGTCCGTAACTTTGCCTTAAAAGGTTTAAATTACATCTGAATACGGGTGTTCTTTTATTTAAATCAAGAAAAAAGTCTTTTAATCTGTCGTTAAGACGGTTTGTCCAATTATTTCTGTTTATTTCAAACTTGTTTTCAAGGCTTTTATAATTTTTAGAGTGTATTCTCCATTTCCCGTCGAGCAGGGTTTCATCGGGCAAAAGCCCGACCATAACTACCCCGTTTTTAATATAAACCGATTTATCAAAAAAAAGTTTTATATCGTCCGTAAAATAAAGTTTATCAAGAAGAACAATCCGTCTTGAATTATCCACAACGCAAATTGAGCTTGAGTGTCCTGAGTTAGAAGCAAGAGAAAGCCCTATATAATAAAATTTGTTTGTTTGGCTTGACATAAATCCTCTTTTTAAGAGTATAATTACATAAGGTTTTAATTGCAAGCGAAAAATCCATGTTTTTAAAATATTTTTTTATTTTGGTTAAAAAATTCGGAACGGGTTTTAAAAAGCAAATGACAGTTTTGCTTTTTATGTCTGTTATAGGGGGATTTTTAGAGCTTTTAGGGATAGCAATGATTTTTCCCGTTATGATTGTTTTAACCTCGGAAAAAGAGTCCGGCGGACAATTTATTCTTGATTTTTTTACAAAAATTTTCCCCCGCTGCTCAACAATGAAAATTGCCCTTATACTTGCAATTTTAATGATTGGAGTTTTTCTTTTTAAGAATATTTTTATGATTATTTATGTAAGGCTCCAAAATGAGTTTGTGAGAAAATGGACGGATTCAATAAATAACGATGTTGCAAAAAAACTTCTGTATGCTCCGTATCGTCTGGCGGAAAAAATCAGCTGGGGAGATAAAAACACTCTGCTTTTTTCTGCCGTAAGAGATATTTCGCTTGATTTTTCGTTGAGAACGATTATTTTAATTGCAAATGCGGTTGTTGCGCTTTTTATAGTTGCGCTTTTATTTTATAAGTTTACCGTTCCCGCTTTTTTATCAACTGTGTTTATACTTATTTTTGCTTACTTTGAGAACATCTTTTTTAAGCAAAAGGCAAAGCGGTTGGGAGATGTCGGGGTTGAGCTGCTAAATGAATTTGCGCTCAATGTAAATTCAATCATTCAATCTCAAAAGGAAATTGCTATTTTAAATAAACAGGAATTTTTTACAAATTATTTAATGAAATCTTCAAGAGGTATTTCAAAAAATTTTTCAGACAGAATCTCATACGGCAACTATCCTTTATATGTTACAGAAATCGGGGTTATTCTTTCTTTTTTAATAATGATTGTTGCAATTTTTGTTTCGGACGGTTCGTCCAAGGGGGTTATAATTTCTTCTCTGGCGGTGATTGCCCTTATAACTTTAAGGCTTGTGCCCCAGCTAAACAAAGTTTTGATTTCAATGTATACAATAAATGCCGTAAAGCAAAAAGTTATATGGTTTTTAGAAAAGTATGACGAAATTTCAAAAATGGGAAGCGAAAAATATAAAGACCTCCCCAAAATTGATTTTAGAGAGGAGATTGAGCTTAAAAACATTTCTTTTGCCTATGACACAAAAAACGGGATTAAAAATATAAATCTAAAAATAAAAAAAGGCGAGTTTATAGGAATTATAGGTGCTTCCGGCGCAGGAAAAACAACTCTTGCAAATATAATATCGGGAATATATTTTAAAGACTCGGGCACTTTTAAAGTTGACAATATTGAAATTACTCCGCAAAATATTACATCATGGCAAAAAAATATATCCTATCTTCCTCAAGAAGCCTATCTTTTAAACGATTCAATTTTGAATAACGTTGCTTTTGGAGATGAAAGCCCCAATATAAACAAAGTAAAAGAATCTTTAAATAAAGCGGGGCTTTTGATAGAAAATATTAATAAAAAAGCAGATTTATCAAGAGGACAGAAGCAAAGAGTAGCTCTTGCAAGGGCTTACTATAAAGATTTTGAAGTTTTAATACTGGATGAAGCAACTTCTTGCCTTGATGTCGAAACGGAAAAACTTGTCATGGAAAATATAGTTCAGCTAAAAGGAGAAAAAACTCTTATAGCTATTGCACACAGGTTATCAACCCTTAAAAAATGCGATAGGATAATATATCTTGATAATGGCGGGATAAAAGATATCGGTACGTTTGAAGAATTGAGAGAAAGGCATGATGAAATTGATAAATTACTTCGCACGTATTCTTTTGAATAAATTATGGTAGAATAGTTTTATGAAAGATTCCTTAGAAAAATTTTTTTATACGGCAGGAACCGCATTTTTAACTGCGGCAATTATTCAGCTCACTTTTTTTGCTTACATAGTTAACCGCTATTTTCCTTCTAATTTTCTTCCGCAAAACGAACATGTGTGCATTGCAAGGTGGCTTTATTTAGCGGGCTTTGTTTTTTATCTTTTGTCGCCAAAATATTATAAGGCTCAAATTAAAACGGTCTTTTCTCTTTTTCTTTTATATTTTATTTTTAGAATAATAATTAAAATTTTACAAATTGTATTTTAAACTCAAATTTTTCCGACTTTTTAATTTTTGAAATTTTGCGGTTCGGTCGGTTTTGTTTTTTCTTTTAAAACGTCTGTTTCTTTAGGCTGATATTCAACTCCGTTAATTTTTAATCTTACCTGCCCGTTTGTTTCTTCAAAAAATGCTTTTGCAACGTCTTTAGCGTAATCATTATACTTTTGGTATCTTGGAACTTTTCTGTTTTTAATAAGCTCTGAAGTTATATCAAGGTATTTTTGCAAATTTTCAACCATTTCCGGATGTTCGGTCAAAAAGTCGTTATAGTTTGAATTAGACCTTGTCGAGTTACAATCTTTACACATTGCAATATAATTTGCGGTATTATCCGCCCCTTTGTTGTTTCTGTCATCTTTTCTGCCGCCTTGCGGTTTAATGTGTTCGGCGGATGATAAAGATAATTCAACCAACCTGAACGCAATATCTTCGGAAGTTTTAATTTTGCCGTCTTTTGGTCTTGAAAATTTAACAAAAAATGCGTTAACATCATTGTGAGAGTTAGGGGTTTCTTCTGCGGTCAATATCATTTTGTTGTAAATTCCCTGATTGGAATTCGGATATTTTTGGCTGATTTCTTTTAAATTGTTTACAAACGCTTTTCTTTTAAAATATTTATCGCCGTTTTCCCCTTGGGGACCTTTTATATAGGCGCATGTTTCATCTAATTTTTTAAATACATCCGCCTGTTCTTCAAATGGGAGCTTCGATGCTAATTTTGCAATTTGATTTACAGCTTTCATTTGTTCGCTTTGTAATTTTGTATACCCTCTTGAAGCGCAAAGCGCAGTCAGCTGTTTTAAATTCATTTCGGGGTGTTTTCTTGAGGTGTCTATTAGTATATTAACAATTTTATTTTCTTGCGGTTTATAATATTTTCTTCCGCCTTCAAGAGCGTTTTCTAAGTCTTCTCCCGTTTTATCCCCCACGGATTCGGCAAAATTTCTTGCTTCCTGAGTTGTTAACATGGTTTGTCCGCAGCAGGGGCAATCTATTCCGCTTACTTTTTTTAGGTCAAAATCAGCGGTTGAACATGCAAACCCTTTAAATGCGATATTGTTGTGCGCAAAAAAGTTTTCTTTTATAAATTTTGAACTAACCTCAAAGGGCGCATGCGCCGATGTTTCATCGTTATTTTTTATAACGGGATTTGAGGCATGGTTATTTAACCCTAAAGTGCCAAAAGATTGAAGATTTAAAGAAACTTTCATGATTCACCCACACACGCTGCAAGTTTATAACACATGTAAATATAAAAGTTTGCCGTATGTTTTAAAAAATATGAATAATTTTAATTTATTTTATTAAAAAATTTCCCGCAAAACTTGAAATACGGGCAGGACGGGGCTAAACCGCAAGCGGATATTTTTATTGCGAAACTACTCTGTTTCTTCCGCTTTCTTTTGCTATATACAAGCCTTTATCCGCTTTTTGATATAAAAGCGCAGGGTCTTTCATGTCCTCTTCGCTGTATGCGGCTACCCCGACTGATATTGTAACGGCTATTTCATTTACCCCTTCAATTTTATAATCTTCAATATTTATTTTTTTCTTTTCAATTTTTTTTCTTAGCCTTTCAGCCACTTTAACGGCTTCGTTTAGGGGAGTATTCGGAAGAAGAACGGAAAATTCTTCTCCGCCGAATCTTGAAGCTATATCGTATTCCCTGAGTTCTTTTTTAATTGTTTTTGCAACGGTTTTTAATACAAGGTCGCCTATAGCATGCCCGTATGTATCGTTTACCGATTTAAAAAAGTCAATATCGGTCATAACACAGCATAGAGGCGTTTTCTGCCTTTTTGCGTTAGAAACGGTTTCCCCGAGCCTTTTATAGAAAATATGGCGGTTGTTCAAGCCTGTTAAAGCGTCTAATGTAGCATTTTCCAACACCTTCATATATTCTTTTGCTTTATGAACTGTGGTTGAGGCTTGAAGCGTCAGCTGTTCCATATATTTTATTTCGTTTTCGTTTAAAACGCCTATCGGGCTGTGGGTTACAATTGCGCCGGTTATTTTTTTGCCTTCTGTTAAGGGAAAAATACATGTTTTGCCCCCGTCTTTAATAACGGGGCTGTTTCCTTTAGCTTCCTCCATATAGCTTTTTATATTTTGTATAAGGCATTTATTCGGCCAGACAAGTTTAAAATCTTTTTTCTTAATAAATACGTATATCAAATGTTCGCTTATAAATCTATCTATCATCTCGCCCATAATCGGAAGAATATAGCTTAAATCATACTGGGTCTCGGTTATTTTTATTATATTTTTTATTGTTTCATAAAATTTAGCATTTCTTTTATGCCCTTCCAAATATTTTAAATTGTTAACCGCAAGAGATATCTGTTTTGATAAAAGAGGACATACGCTGTCAAATACGGGGTTATCAATTTCTCCCCCAATTTCAATTATCCCCTGAATTTTTCTTAGTGAAAAAAGCGGGAGAAAAACTTTTGAATCAGATTTAATATTGAAAATTTCATTTTTTGAAAAAGTATCCATGGCGGATATAAGCCCGTTTATAAATTTTTCCTCGGGCAGATTTTCCCACGGCTTAACAAAATTTCTTAAACTTTTTGAAATTTCATCATATACAAAAATATTTAAATCTTTTGTGCCGAAAAAATTTTTAAAAACCTGTTTCAGCCCGAGCACAAGCTCATTTGGCGCAGCAGAATTTTCAAAAACAAATGTGGCATCGTTTAAAATTCTATAAAGTTGTGAAAAATTTTCCATCAGATTTCATAATCCTCTATATTTTCGCTAAATGAACCGAGAAAATTACATGTTGCGTAATTTTTATTAACCGCTTTATCGAATTCATCCGATAAAACAATTTTTTTGTTTATAATCGTAACTTTGCCTTCATTAAACTTGGAATCGCTTAATTTTTCCGCAAGCTCTTTATAATCCGGTTCTAACGAAAGCCTTTGGTCAACTTCATTGATAATATCATACACATACCCGGCTTTGTCAATATCGCTTGCTCCTTCAAGAAGATATCCCGCTTTTTTAAATTCTTCCGCAGACTCGTAGAATTTTTTCATGGATTTTAGAAGAATTGCAAGGTTATAGTGGGCTTCATATTTTAGAGGGGCAATTTTAATGGCTTCGCAATAGTATTTTGCCGCAGTTTTATTTCTTTTTAAAAGCTGGTTCGCTATTGCAAGATTGTAATATACATCGTATCTTTTTAATATTTTAAGTGCTTTTTCATAGGATTTTACCGCATTTATAAGGCATGCTCTGGATTTTAGGTAATCTCTTCCATACACCATGGATTTTTCTCTCCATGCGATACCTTGATTATAGTATGCGACCCATTTATTATATTTATAATATTTGCGGCTATTATATAAAAAAGGAATATAGATTAATTTCGGTTTATTTTTAATTGCTGTATCATACTCTTCTATTGCTTTGTCAAAGTTATGAATTTCTTCGGCTAAAATTATTGCGTAATCTATCCTTGCAACCATAAAATCGGGTTTTAATTCAAGAGCTTTTTCATAATTTTCTATTGCGGAAAAGTAATCTTCGTAGGCTACATAAAG
>CAYUWO010000026.1:0-17716 GCA_964448535.1 uncultured Gammaproteobacteria bacterium
TTTAGCCTTGTATTTTTTTGTATTTTTTAAAAAAGAGTTTTAAAATTTAAAAAAAACGACCGTGGGTTATTTTGTTTGGTGTGGTTTTATTTTTTGGGGTGTGTATTTTAAAAATTAATTTGAAACGTTTGCTTTTATAACCCAACAGCCACGAGCAAAATCAAAATCTATGGAATTTAAAAACAGGGTTGAATCTCTTTGCAATAATACTTCAAGTTCCTTGCCTTTGTATCTTTCCGAGTTTGGTATAAATACGCCTTTTTGATTATTTTGCGTTGTCATTATCCAATGTATAGGCGCGTCTTTGAAGTTTTCCGCTTCTGATACCATGTTGCTTGACATAAAATGGCACTGTTTTGCGGATAAATTTTTGATATCGCCTGCAAATTCCGCTAAAAACTTTTCTATATCGGCTTTGTTTCCGCCGGCATTGTATTCATCTTGGAGTTTTTTTAATGTCGAGCCCAAAGTTTGTCCGTCAGATAGCTGCATAGTGTCTAAAAGTTCATATCCTTCGTTTCTGTATAAAGTTAAATTGTCAGGAAGCGTCTGTTTTTCAATTTCGGCTGTTATTGAATCAATGTTTTTTAATACGGACATGTTGCTTGCGCTTTTTCCTGTGCTTATATCTTCCAATGTTTTATTTATCTGTGTAAACCCTTTTTTGGAATCGTTTTTATAAAGGTCTAAAGCTCGGTTTGCGCTCGTTTTATTTTCCAGAGAAAGCAAAATAACTTTTAATTCATCCGAATTAATTTCTTTATTTTTGTACATTTTATTTAAAATAATTATATCTTCATCATCCAGAAATTTTTCTATCCGCTCTAAAACCGCTTTAGATGAGGTCAAATCAGAATAATACGCCTCGCTGTTTTTTGAAAGTGTTGTTGTTCTAAATTCGCTTATATCGGTTAATGAAGGCGCTTTATCAAGCTTTTTGCATATTTCAACGGGTATTTCTCCGCTTGAACAGTCTATTACGGTGCCGTTGGAATAAACGAGCAAATGCTGTTCTTCAAGCCCGTTTACTTTAAAATATCCCGTGTTTTTATCGTTAATTTGACCAAGAACTATGCAATCATTGTTGTTCAGATATTTTTTCATATCTGATGTAAGTTGAAACTCAGTTTCTCCCGCCTTAAAAAGCAGAGAGGAATCGTTTATATCTATGGTATAAGGGTCATCCCAATTTTGGTTTTCTATCTTGCCTAAAGTTTCAATGTCGTAATCTTTGTTGGCTTTTCCCCTAAATTTAACGTCATTCGGGCTTCTTTCAATGTTATTAAGAGTTGTTTTATTCAGACTGCCCCCGTCAATTGAAATTGCACAGGATTTAACCTCATCATAAGACAATTCAATTGTCTTTGAAGTGTCATAAGGATCTGTTACAAAAACTTTTTTGTTTGCGCTGTCAACATCTTTTATTGTAAAATAATGGTTTGATATGCTGCCGTTTTCATCGGTTATTTGTGTGCCCAAAGATAAAACTGTGCTTTTTTGTTTTGAAATGTTATCAAGGAGTTCATCGTCAATTTCTGTTATATGAACAGGGTTCAAGCCGAATTGTTTAGCAATTGAATCCGCAAAACCTCCGTCAATATCCCCTGCAAGCTGCCTGTATGCGGTTTCAAATATTTTAATTCCCGATACATCGCTTATCGCTTCATCCGTCAGTGCTGATTTTGCAACATTTACGGTTTTGTTTCCGATTCTTACATGATAGTTGCCGCCCGCAGATTTTGTTATTGAGTTTTTAATTTTATTTTGTAAGGTTGTATCGTCCATTAAACCGTTAATTACCGATAAAAGAGCGCAATCTCCCGTGTCGCCCTGTTTAAAGGCTGTTTCCATGCCATTTGGAAATAATTTTGAAGTCGTAATCGAATTATTTATTATATTTCCGGCTTTTCCGGCAAGTTTAAAGCCGCCGCCGATGACAGGCGACATAACCAGCCCGCCTATAGCGCCCTCAACGCCCGCTTCAAGAACGTTTTCCCCGTTAAGAGCCGCTCTCGCCATATTGTCGGTTGCACCACCGATAGCTCCGTCAACCGCCATGCCTGCCGAGGTCGCAACGGCACGTTTTGCAAAGCTGCCCCCTATGACGTCGACCCCTTGTTGAGTAATAATCGTTTTTAAGCCCTGTTTTGTGCCTTGCTCGAGAACTTCTTCGGTACCTTCCTTAACAACGGTCAACCCGAGCTTTTGGGCAACGGATTTTGTAACGCTTACCCCCACGCCGTTTGAAACGGGAGCAAAAAGCCCGTTTACGGCGCCCGTTGTGCTGTCATAAAGCAAATCTTTTCCGGAATATTTCCTTCCGGCGCTTAATGCGTCGCCTCCTTTTATTCCGACTTTAACAGCAGCGCCCGCACCTGCCGCCAAACCAAGCCCGACCCCCAAAGACAAGCCCCCCGTCGGAACGGCTGCCATAAATGCGCCAAACGAAACAATTCCCGAAACAAGGTCGCCCGCCACATCAACGCACATGTCTTGACCTTTTGAATATTTATCAATTTTATTTTTCGCTTCTTCAAAAGATATTTCGCCGTTTTCAAATTGTTTAACGGCTTTTTGGGCTTTGTTTGAGCCTGCGCCGATACTCGTTAAATTTTTAAACCCGTCCCAAATTTTGCCTGCGAAACCCTGTTGATTTTTAATTTCTTTAAGTTCGTCTTTAAGAAATGTTGAACATATTGACGGGTCAAGAGATGAGGCTAAATTTTCAGAAGAATTAAAAACCGCAAAATCGTTTTCATTTGTTAATGCAACACATCCTCTGCGGACAGGTAAACCATAACCCCCGCCCCCAAGGAGTTTTGAATTTGTTTTCTTGTTATATATTCTATAGTTATTATTATCTGAATTTATACCTTCAATTGACAAAACCACGGACTCCCGAAAAATTTTCTGTATATTAAATATATCTAACGGCAATAATTTTCCATGGTTTTATGTTTTTTTACATTAATTAACAAAAAGCAGGAATTTATTTATTGAGCTTAATCCTGTCAACCTCGATTATAACCGTGCCGAAATCTCTGTCAACCTCGCCTTCAATTATGATATTATCCGTAGAGCCTACTGCTAAACCGTTCCATTTATCATCGTCAATTTCAACTGTTATAGTGCCTTCATCGTCTTGAAACAGATATTTTTCGCTTCCGGTTTTAGATAAGATATTTCCTTTTAGCATAACATAAGAACCGTCAGGCAGACTTTTTGCCTCGGTTGTTATAAAATATTGTGCGTCGCTTGTTCCTTCAAAACCGCCGGTTGTCGCAAAAGCCCCCCCGGCAAGCATGAACAAAAAAGCAATGGCTGAAAGTATTTTTTTCATATAAAAATAACCTCTTTTATATCAATTTGTATATATTATAATACTATTTTCCGTGAGTTTCAACACAATTGTTACGGACTTTATAAAACATATTAATATCCTATCCCTAAAAACTTTTTATTGAAGGGAAAAGACATTTTTTGAACTTTTTGCCATTTTTTCAATTCCTTCCTGTATGCCGATTGAAGGGACGAAATTAAACAGCGAAATTAACTTTTCGTTAGATAAAACAGATTTTTCTATATCTCCCGCTCTTGATTCGGTATAATTTGGAGAAAGCGGATAATTAAGAGTTTTTTTCAATGTTTCAAAAAGTTCGTTTACCGAAGTTTTTTTGTTGGTTGAAACGTTAACAGTTTCATTTTTTATATCTTTTTGAACAGCAAGAAGGTTTGCCCTTGCAACGTCTTTAACGTAAATAAAATCTCTGTATTGCTCTCCGTTTCCATGGATTGAAACGGGAAGGCTGTTTTTCATATTATCAAAAAACTTTGCGACAACACCCGCCTCGCCTGTTGAATCCTGCCCTTCCCCATATACATTTGCGTATCTGAAAATTATATAATTGAGCTTTGAATATTTTATAAAGCACTCGGAAGCATTTTTTGTAATCGCATAAGGAGATAAAAACGATACAGGGTGTTTTTCATCCACGGGAAGATATTTCGGATGTGCATATAAAGCAGCGGTCGAAGAAAAAATTATTTTTTTAATATTGTTGTTTAGCGAATAATTACATACGTTAACTGTTGCCTGATAATTATCATGACAATCAATCATCGGGTTTTTAATTGAGTCTGCAACAGACGGAAGAGCCGCAAGATGAATTACGTAGTCAATTTTATTTTCTTTAAATACAATCCCTAAATCATCTGTTGCAACATCAATTTGATAATATTTGTAATTGATATCAGGCTTCTTTCTTTTTTTATCCGCAATAACAATATCAAAACCGTTTTGAACAAGTTCTTCTGCGGTGTGGCGCCCAATAAACCCCGCCCCGCCCGTTATTAAAACATTTCCGTTCATTGAGGCATATCCTCTATTTCAAATTTAATCATTGCTGCTCCTTAAATTTTATTTTATATCGACTAAACCGTTTTGACAATAAGCTTGAAGGCGAAAGAACCTCTTATCCGTGGCGTCCTCCAAGCGCAAGAAAAACCGCTTTAATTAAAATTGCAATATCGAAAAACAAATTTCTGTGTTTAATATAATAAAGGTCATATTGCAGTTTAACCTTTTCATTATCCAAGGCAAAGCAGCTTCCCTGATTTATTTGCGCCCATCCTGTCCATGCGGTGTCAACAAGCATTCTTAATTCATACCCTTCAACTTCTTTTTTATAAACTTCTCCGACTTGCGTCCATTCGGCTCTGGGCCCCACAACAGACATTTCCCCCTTTAAAACGTTAATCATTTGAAGGATTTCATCAAGCCTCGCTTTTCTTACGAGTTTGCAAAACGGTATAACCCTGTCATCTTCATCTTGATTTTCTACGTATCCGACTTTTTTATTATCAGAAACCTTAAAATTGTTTTCATACATTGTTCTTATTTTATAGGCTTTAAATATTTTGCCGCCTTTTCCGAGCCTGTCTTGAGTATAAAAAGGATTTTTGCCGTCCGTCAGTTTTACCCCGAGGGCTATAATTAAAACAACGGGGAATGTTACGGTTAAAATAATAATGGCGGCAATTATATCAAACCTTCTTTTTAATATTTCATAAAGCGAGTTGTTGTATTTTTCTCTTATGATGTAAGGAAAATCTTCAAGAGATTCTTTATCTGTGTAAAATTTTTCCGTAATCACCTCGTATAATTCGCTCATTAAATAAACGGTTTTATCCTTTGGAATGAGCCCTTTAACGGCGGATTTTCGAGTTAGAACCACAACGTCAGCTTTTTGGATATTTTTTGAAGTTGTGTCATCGGCAACTCCTATTATATTCATTTTAAGAGCACGTTTATTTTTAATAACATTAATAATATCCTCCGCTCTTTTGCCCCCTCCGACAATTAAAACCTGTTTAAAAGGCTTTAAATTAAAAAGGTAGAAGTGAAAACAAATTCTTGATGTAAAAAGCAGGGCGAACAATATCAAAATGTAGAGCGCAATAAATTTCAGCGCATTTATTTTATCTGCTTCAAAAAACGCCAAAATAAAAAGAGCGGTGCTTGTAAAAATTACCCCTTCAAACAACCTTAAGGCGTCATTAAAAGTTATATTATATTCTTTAAACTTTATATAATTAAATTTAATATAAATATTAAAAAGACCCAAACAAAGGCCCCCCCCCCCCCCCAAGCGTTATAAAGGCGGGAGAAAGCGTGAAAAATCTGTTTAAAAGCAAAAATGAACCTATAATAACAAAGGCATCAAATAATACTCCCGTATTAGCTAATCCAAAGCATGACTTTGCCATTATAACCTCCGCTTAACGGTATATTAACATCTTTGTATATGTTTTGCAATTTTTATTTTAAAAGAAAAGTTCTAATATACCTGTGCGCAAGCGCAAGTTCATCCGTACTAAGTTTTTCGAGCATTAAAACAATGTCCGATTTTAAATTTGAGGCGTCTTGAAGATAATAAAATTCAAATAAATCTTTAGGTTCTCTGTTTAGCGCAAAGGCAAGCCTTTCAATCAAATCTGCCGAGGGGAAATTTTTCCCGCTCTCTATGCAGCTTATATGCTTGTTATCTACATTAACCTTTTCGGCAAGCTCGGCCTGCGTCAGCCCGAGTTTTTTTCTGCACTCTTTTATTTTTCTACCGAATAACTCTTTTATTGTGTTCATTTTTCCTCTTTTTATATGTTATCCGGTTAACTTTTTTTATAAATGGCAAATTAGGTAAAAAATTGACTTTAATTTACTTTTTGAATAGAATTTATTACAAATTACGTAAAAATAAATAAAAAATTTACGCAACATTTAAAAATTTTATTTCAAATTAAACACTATGGAAAAAATTGACGAATCAAAAAGCATTACACAAAAGGAAAGGCACAGCGGTATAGAACTTCTAAGAATACTGTCCATGCTTTCAATTGTAATAGGGCATTTTTCAAAGCAAGGGGGCTTTTATGATGCTCTTGAAGGCGGGAACCTTTTTTGTGCGTATCTTTTCGGCTCTTTTCTAAGATACAGTGTCGGCATATTTGTAATAATTGCCTGTTTTTTTATGGTCGATAAAAAGTTTAAAGCTTCAAGAGTTTTGAATGTTTATTTTGAGCTTTTGTTCTATTCGTTGCTGCTTTTTGTTTTAATGAAGGTTTTAGGGGTTCACTTAACTGCTTTGCAGACCGTAAGGTCGATATTCCCTTTGATTTCTTTTGCTTTATGGTTTGTTTCAACTTATATCTGTCTGCTTTTTATATCGCCTTTTTTGCAAAAAATTATAATGTGGGATAAAAATGTATTTTTAAAATTTTTAACAGTTTTATCAGCGTTTTTTATTGTTTTAATTTTTTTGGGAATCAGAGCAGGAGGAAGATCATTTTGCATATTCAGTTTCATTTATATATATTTTTGTATCGGATATTTTAAAAAGTATATTTATAAAAAAGTGAGGTTAAATAAATATGTTTTGTTGCTTTCAAGCATTTTAATATACGCACTGTTTGCCACCCTCAGATATTTTTGTTCAAACTCGAACCCTGCTTTATGCGAATCTTTAACTGAAATGTGTATATTAAATTACACATCAATTTTTGCGCTTTTTTGCGCATTTAGCATATTTTATTTTTTCTTAAATACAAATTTTAAAGGTGGCAAAATAATTAATTTTATTTCAAAGCCTGCGCTTAGCGTTTATATAATTCATCAAGCGCCATGCTTTAGAGATTATATGTTTTATAATGTTTTAAATTGCGGTTACTGGCAATATTCAAAATATGCGGTTTTTTATATTCTGTACGCTTCAGTTGCAATATATTGCGGATGTTTTTTAATTGATATTTTAAGAAAAAAATACATCGAACCTTTTTTGACAAATTCAAAAGTATATAAATTTTTAGAAAACACCCTTAATAAGTTTTATCAAGATATTTAATTAATATAAAAACGTGATTTAAGAATAAACAGCTTTATTGTTTTTTGCGATATTCTTCCGGAGCGTCTTCCCTTTCCTGATTCCAACGATCAAGCCCCATTTGTTTTCTAACTAAGCCTATTCCTACATGCACTCTCCACTCGTCCATTTTTAATTGCGCCGCAAGGATTTTATGGCAGCCTATGGGCGGAAGGGGAAGCAGAGGTTCATATAAATTTTTAATCGCCATTAATTGGTCGGGCGTCAGAGCAAGTTTTCTTTTTGGCATTTGAATTTTAGGGAGCATAAGTTTTTGCCTTATAAGGTTTATTCCAAAAAAGACTTTTTTTGGCTCAATGTTAATCGCCTGAGCAATAACCTCATGTGCGTCCGGATTGGGCAGAGGAAGCATTTTTTTATACATCTCTTCAATTTGAGCAAGCTGCTCCCTGTTTATAAGAAGAGTCTTTGGTTTTTGAGGGGCGCGTTTTTTGTTAAAATTGGGCTTATTGAAGCCTCCCCCCTGTGGTCTGCCCTGATTATAAGGTCGGAGGCGTCTTTGTCCTCCTTGATTGTATCCGCCCTGACGGGGGGGTTGTGAATTGTTCTGATAGCCACCTCTGTTTCCGTAGCCGGTGCCGGTGCGGCTATTGTTATACGGGCGACTCATGCCCCTGTTGTAGTCATACGGACGTTTATTATATCTCGATTGTGCCATGGGAGCATTGTCATTTCCAAAGCTGTAGCTTCTCGGGTATTCGGTTCCTTGGCTGTATGAAGGAGTATCCCCCGAATCTTGCTGACTTGCTTTATCGGGATATAAACAATCAGGGCAAATTACCCTTTTTGGGTTTTTAGTTTCAAATTCCTTCCCGCACTTGATACACTTATTTGTATACATTAAAATTTCCTTTTTTGGCTTTTGCCTTTTATTCCATCGGACTCTCTTTTAAAAACAACAAATGATATTAAAAACAGATATTAATATGCCATTATTTTATACTCAAATTTAAAATTATACAAGTATTTTTTTATAAAAAAGAAAGGCAATTTTTTGAAAATTCTTAAAGAAAATCCGATTATTTATATTTTCTTTAAAATTGTGCGCCAAAACTAAATATACGCAGAAAAAGAGGACTTTACGCCCTCTCGGTTTTTATGTTAATAATACTTTTATGCTATGAAGTTGTTGCCGTATTTTAATGACCCGACAAAGAAACATTCTTGAAGCATTTTATTCATGCTCCTGTATACTTTTTTCTTCGGGGGCTGGCTTGCCAAAAGGATAGCTGCTTTAGACTGGCTGTATTCTTTTGCGATTGTGTCTGTGATAAAGAAATTTTCTGTGTTTGCAAATTTATCAGCTAAATTTGTCATATTTTATTATCCTCTATTGTTTAATCTCTCTTGCTTATATAAAGGTTTTTTGAGCGGGAAAATTGCGCATATATAAAAAATATATACAAAAATGTTACAAAAGTTAATATAAATGTTCAAATGCGCTTAGATTAACGATTTCTATTGTGTTTTGAATATTTACGGGGGATTGTTTATAAACTTTTATGTAATTTTCGCTGACGCCCGAATATAGCCCGTTTTTACCTTTTTTTTCATAAAGTATTGTTCGGGTCGTGTTTTTGTTTGCGGCTAAAAATTCCCCGTGTAAAACCTTGCAAACTTCAATAAGTTCTTTGGTGCGCTCTTTTTTTTCATGCTCTAAGACTTGATTTTTCATATCGTATGCAATTGTCCCCTTTCTTTTTGAATAGGGGAAGGAATGTATATAGCTTACCCCGCTTTTTATAAGAGCAGATTTTGTTTCCTTAAAATCTTTTTCGGTTTCATCAGGAAAACCGGTTATTATATCGCAGCCGACAAAAGGAAGATTAAAACCGTCTTTAATCTTTTTAACAGTATCAAGAGCCTGCTCCTTCGTATATCGCCTGTGCATATTCTTCAATGTTTTATTACAGAGAGATTGAAGCGAAAGGTGAAAATGCGGGCAGAACTTTTTAGATTTTTTAAGAAAGTTAAACAGAGGTTCGTTAATTTCGTCCGGATACAAAGACCCGAGGCGATATCTTAAAATTTCCGTTTCCTCAATTTTTTCAAGTAAATCATGAAGCTTTTGCCCCTGATAATCGTATTGACCTATGTGAATCCCCGTCAAAACAACTTCTTTTTTGCCAATGGCGGCAAGAATGTTAATTTGTTCTATTATATTATTAACGGCATTTGACCTTGAATTTCCTCTTGCAAAAGGAATGATACAATAAGAACATCTGTTGTTGCACCCGTCTTGTATTTTAACCGGAGGTCTTGTTGCGGCTGTTTCCAGAAGAAATTCATTATCAAACACGGGGGTTTGGGAAATATCTTTTATGTATATTTGTTTTGCAAAGAGAGAGGAGTCATTTTTAAAAGAAGCGTTTTTGAGGTTTTGACTTTCTTTAAAAAGAATATTAATATATTTTTTTATATTCAATTTTTCGCTGTTGCCTAAAATTAAATCTGCGGATTCTCCTTTTAAATTCTTTGTTTGGGCGCCGCAGCCCGTTAAAATTATTTTTGCTTTTTTATTGTCTTTTTTTATTTGTTTTATTAAATATTTTGTTTGGCTGTCGGCATGCGATGTTACAGAGCATGAATTTATTATATAAATATCGCACTCTTCTTTTTTGTTTGTTTCTCTGCAGCCGAGGTTCAAAAGTTCCTGTCTTATTATTTGAGATTCAAACATGTTTGTTTTGCAGCCTAAAGTTTTTATATAAAATGTTTTCAATTATCCCCCTTTTGTAAAATGCGCAATAGCTTCAATGTGGTTTGTATATGGGAACATATCAACAGGGCGGAGAAAATTTAAGCCAAACCCGTGGTTTTTTAATTCTGCTGCATCTCTTTTTAAGGTTGAGGGGTTACAACTTATATATATGATTGAATCAGTCATTTTAGAGATATTTTCTAATGTTTCGCCGTCCGAACCTTTTCTTGGCGGGTCAATTACAACGTTTTGAAATTTTCTTTTTTCTTTTATAAATTTATTAACGGTTTCTTTTGCGCTTCCTTCGAATATTTCATAATTTGAAACTTTGTTTAAAAGATAATTTTCTTTTGCAAGAGAGCATGCCTCTTTATTTTCTTCAACAAGAGTTATTTTTGATACAAAACCCCTCATAAATATTCCGATTGCGCCAACGCCGCCGTATAAATCAAGGAAATCGCCTTTTTTGTTTTGAGCCGTTATTTTCCTGACTTCTTCAAAAAGGAGAGAGGCGCAGGGCGGATTAATTTGAAAAAAAGAATCTGCGCCTATTTTATAAAAAGAGTCATAAAACGGGTTTGTGAGTTTTTCTTTAATAAAGCTTTTTCCGGCTATAAGGTATGTTGTATCGCCTGTTATCTTATTTGTTTTTTTGGGGTTCAGATTTATTAAAACTCCTTTAATTTTTGGGAATTTTTCCTTTAATTGCGCAGCAAAACCTTTATAGTCTTTCTTTTTAAAATTTTTTTCTTCAATATTTAAAACAAAAACGGCAAGAATATCTCCGGTTGAATATGAAACTCTCGTATTTATATGTCTTAAAAGCCCCTCTCCTTTTTTTTCATTATATATGCTAAATTTCCAATTGTTTCTTGTAAAATCAACGATTTCATCAATAACGGGCGGCTGAACGGGGCAAAATTTTATGTTAATTATCTCGTGAGTTTTTTCTCTGTAGTATCCGGATAAAATCCTTTTTGAAACTTTTGATAAAGAAACGGGATACCCGCACTTATGCCTGTAATTTAATTTAAGAGGGCTTTTAATCATGGGCTTTTTGATATACCCCGCAAAATCTTTAAACATCTCGTTTATTATATTTTCTTTTAATTTTATAAGATAATCGTAATCTGCAAAGCCAAAGTCGCACCCCCCGCAAGGGCTTGAGAGAGGGCAAACCGGTTTAATTCTATATTTTGAAGGTGTTATTATTTGAACTAATTTTCCTCTTATAAAATTTTTATTTTCAAGGTAAGGTTCAACAACAACCGTTTCATCCGGAAGGACGCCTTTTACAAAAACTGCTTTTCCTTCTTTATTGTGCGCCAGCCCCTCGCCCCCAAAGATTATTTTTTCTATTGTTAAGGTTAAATTTTCCATATTTAATATTCAAAATATCTGTCAAAATCCACATCATCAAATGAGCATAAAAGCATATAAACGGGGTCGTCCTCATCCATTCTTTGAAAATTATATTCGTCAAATTTCCACAGTTTCGGATTAATCCCGATTACTCTTACAATGTTATGGTCGAGTAAAATTTTTAATTTCTTTTTTACGGTTTCAATATCAATTGAAAGATGTTTAGACAATTCGACAGCAGAAACACCCTTTGGGTCGGAGCATTTTTCAGGGGTCATAAACATAAGCTCCAGCCCGACTTTTTTTAATTCAATATCTTCAATATCCGATTCTATTGTATACATATTTTTGCCGTTTAATGAGGGTGATTTAATAATACTACAAGAGTATTTAACCCGTCAAAATTTATTTTGACTTTAATATTAATGTATGAATTATAAATTATTCAAAGTTTCTTTTGCAAAATTTATAATTTCCTCAGGAAGCCCTTCATTTTTTGCAATTTCTATCCCGCTGCTATCTGACGCAACCCCTTTAACAACGGTTCTTTTATTGTTTTTATTTAAAATTTCGAGATAGTTAACATTAATATCCGAGCTTTCAAGCAAAGGTTTCAGAGCGTAAAAATGAGTTGCAAAAAGAATTTTGGCGTCGGTTTTTTTTGAGAGATATTTAATCAGCCCGTATAAAATTGAGATTCCGTCTTGATAAGAGGTGTTTTTTCCTATTTCATCAAACAAAATTACGCTTTTATCCGTCATAGAATTCAATATTTTTGAAAGTTCTTTCATTTGTTTTTGGTGAGTGGATTTTTTATTTAAGATTTCATCCGATACGTTTAAAACACTAAAAAGCTTATCTGTGAGGGGAAGCCGTGCGCTTAAGCATGGCACAAAAAAGCCCGCTTGGGCCATAATTATAAGAATCGCAGTTTGTTTCAGCAGGGTAGATTTTCCGATTCCGTTTGCGCCCGTCAACATTGAAATGTTCGAGTTTTTAAAGTCCAAATCGAGGGGCTCAAACCCCTTTAAGATTTTTTGCGCAGTGAAATGCCTGCCCTGTTTAAATTCAAGCTCGTTTGAATCATTAAAAACCGGACATACGAAGTTATTTTCTTTGGCGCAAATGTATAGAGAATAAAAAGCGTCAAGCAGGGCAAGAGTTTTGGAATAATCTCTTATTTTTAAGGACAGCTCTTTTGAATATTTTTTTAAATTTTTAAATATTTCATGCTTAACTTCGTTTATTTTGCCTTCGTTTGAATAGATTTTTTCTTCGATTTCAGATAAGGTTTTTGTAGTGTATCTTATTTTATCTTTTGTTTTTTGTATGGGCAAAAATTCCGAACTGAAAGAAAAAGAAGAAGCGGCAGGAACTTCGACAAGGTAGCGCCCTTTCTTTTTTATGATTTCAAGTTTGCGTATCTTAGTAACTGTTTGCAATTCAAATTCGTAAGCTTTAATTTTTTCTTTTTCTTCGTTAAGTTTGGCATATAAGATGTCAAGCTCGGCGTTTGCGCCCCTTTTTATAAAATCCCCTTTTTTTATCAAGTCGATATCGTCCGATATTGTCCTGTTTAAGATATTAAAAAAGTCGGTTAGCAGGTTTTTATCTTCAAAGTTGTTTGACAAAACGGGAAGGTTTAATTTTTTTATAATATTTTCTATTTCATTTATTATTTTTAAACCCTCTTTTATGGTTAAAAATTCAAGCGGAGTAGCGGTTTCATTAGAAAGGCGCGAAGAGAGCCTTAAAAGGTCGCCCGTGTTTTCAAGGACGTATGAAAGCTCTTGCGCAGTTTTTTCATTTTTTAAATATTGGCTTATTGTCCCTTGTCTTTTTTTGATTTCTTCAAGATTTTTAACGGGCGATGAAACATAGCTTGATAAAAGCCTTGCGCCCATAGGAGTTTTACAGTTATCTATTGCCCATAAAAGAGAGCCGTATTTTTCGCCGTTGTAGGCATTTTGTGTTAATTCAAGATTTTTTCTTGTAATAAAGTCCATTAAAAGATTTTCGTCTGTCGAATAAAATTTTGCTTTTTCAAATTGCGGAGTGTATTCTTTTAAAATGTATTTTGCATAGTTTATAAGCGCTGTGCATGCGGCATTATCGCAAAAGTTTTCCGAATAAAAATCTTTTTTTAATCTGACGGTTGTATATGCAAACAGAAAGTCGTTATCGTTTGAAAAATCATCGGGAATAAGAAGCTCTTTGGGGCAAATTCCTGCAATTTCGCTTAAAATTTGCTCGAAACTCCCCGTCGAATAATAAATGCTTCCCGTTGAAACATCCGAATATGCAAATTCAAGTTTATTATCTTTTGCATAAATTGAAGCCAAAAAGTTGTTTTCTTTGGGGTTTAAAAATTCAAGCTCTAAAAGCGTTCCTTTTGTGTAAATTTTTTCAATCCCCCTTTTGATTTTTCCGTTTTCGTCAATTTCGCCCGTTGTGTTTACTACAACAACCTTTTGCCCCCCTGACACAAGTTTTTCAACATAAACATCAAGCCTTTCAAAGGGAATGCCCGCCATTAAAATGTTTCCGGTTTTTAATTTTTTCTTTGTAAGTGTAATACCCGTTAAATTTGACATCTCAACGGCGTCTTGAAAATATGTTTCAAAAAATTTACCTTCCCTGAAAAGAATTATAAAATCTTTGTATTCGCTTTTATAAGTGTAATATTGTTTCATTATCCCCGCTAATTCATCAGGGTTTATATCTTCAAATTTTATAAAATTTTGTATTTCCATAATTTTAATAATAAAATATAATTGTGAAATATACAAGGGAAAAATCATGGGTTGTTTAAAAAAAATAATAAACACAATAATATTCTGGGTTGTCGTTTTTGCTTTTTTTGCTTGCGGGGGATATGCGTTTTTAAAAAATAAATATGATGAATATACAAAGCCTGAAAGAGAGGTTTTAGTAAAAGAAGAAAAAGACTTTGGCGACTTAAGCAAAATTCCGCCCGATTATGCGCTTTCAAGGTCTTTAAACTTTTTTGGATACAGAAAGCTGAACGCTTTTTATTTGCCCAAAAATCAAAAAATTGCCGTGTTTGACCTTAATTCAAGCTCAAAATTGACTAAAGAAGATTTTGAAAAAGGCAAAATAGAAGAAAAAATTGAGGCGCTCTCTTCAAAAATTATGAACACGCCTTTTATGCCGATTGAAAATATAGAAACAATAAAAACAGGAAAAATATACGCAGGAAGCAGGTTGGTTCCTTATGCGGATTTTAGCGCAAAGGTTAAGTATATCCCATTTGTTAATGTCAGAGGAACAATTGCTCTTTATGAAACGGAAAATTCAGACGAAGGGTTTTTATATAAATTTAAAAAAGAAAAGTTGAGTTCAAAGCTTGTCGTGTCGACAAAATTATCAAACGATTACAATGAATTTGCCGTAAAAAACTTTATAGAGCAGCTCGGGCTGTAATTTTTGCAAAAACCTGACGGCATAGCCGAATGTAAGCTCTTTTTAAGAAAGTTTTTTGATGAAAGAGAATAAGAGTCAGTCTTTGCATTCTCTAAAAACGAAATATTTTAAAATTGTAAATGATATCATAGCAATCGGGAACACAAGAAGCGCTTGAGATAAATATTTGTCGACCCCGATTGTGTTAACAAGGGTGTCAAGCGCATATCTGTTTATAAAAAATGTTGTCAGATAGCATAAGAAAAATTTCACAATCAGTTTATTATTTTTATTTTTAAATACAATTCTTCCTGTTGTTTGAAAATTAAAAAGTATTCCTATTATGTAAGATACGCCTAAAGACAAACTCGCCCGCCCCGTTATTGTAACCGTAAGGGCATAAATTATATAAGAAAATACAGTGTTTCCAAAGCCCACAAAAAGATATTTGACAAATTTCCGCTCAAATCGGCTAAATAAGCCAAAGCAAAATTTTGTGCAAAACCATTCAAAACCGTTAAAAAGTACGGAGTAAATTTTTTTATACTCCGTACTTTCGACTATCGTATTTTTTATTTTGTTAATCATACCCAAAAGGTTAATCAATATATTCTTTGATTTCCAGTGCAATATTTTTAGTGTCGAGTTTAATCCCGGGGCCCATTGTAGTTGAAAGGTAAGCCGATTTAATATAGGTGCCTTTAGCCGAAGCCGGTTTTGCCTTAATAACGGCATCAGCCAAAGTTGAGTAGTTCTTCATTAAATCTTCTTTTGAAAATTTAATTTTGCCCAAAGGAACATGAATCATCCCTTGTTTATCGGCTCTGAATTCGACTTTACCGGCTTTTGCGTCTTTAACCGCTTTTGCCACATCAGGGGTTACCGTTCCTGTTTTCGGGTTCGGCATTAAGCCTTTAGGTCCTAAAATGCGCCCCAACTTTCCTAAAGGAGCCATCATATCAGGCGTTGCAATCAAGGTATCAAACTCAAACCAGCCGCCCGCAATTTTTTCAATAATATCTTCGGCTCCCGCTTCGTCAGCGCCTGCTTCTTTTGCAAGCTGTGCTTTATCTGCTTTTGCAATAACACAGACACGAACAGTCTTGCCAAGCCCCGCAGGAAGTACGGTTGTGCTTCTGACCTGCTGGTCGGCATGTTTAACTTCAATACCCAATCTCATGTGGCATTCAACCGTTTCGTCAAATTTTGATGTTTCGCTTGCAATCTTTTGAAGCATTTCTATGGCAGAAGCTGCCATAGCCGGCTGAACAAAACCTTCCATGAGCTCTTGTATTTTTTTCTGTTTTTTAGTTAATTTTGACATTTTTTTCTCCAATTCTTGCGGTGTTAGCGGCTATATGCCTCCCGCCTTAAGTAATTATCCTTCAACCGTAACGCCCATTGCTCTTGCAGTGCCTTTAATCATTTTTACTGCGGATTCTATGGTTGTTGCGTTTAAATCCTGCATTTTGGTTTTTGCAATTTCTTCAAGCTGTGCTTCGGTTATTTTGCCCACTTTTGTTTTGTTCGGAGCTGCAGAGCCTTTGGACAAATTAATTGCTTTTTTGATTAAAACAGCAGCCGGAGGCGATTTTGTAACAAAAGTAAAACTTCTGTCCTCGTATACGTCAATTACAACAGGAATAATGTATCCCGCCATTGAAGCAGTTTTCTCATTAAACTGTTTACAAAAATCCATAATGTTTACACCTTTTTGACCCAATGCAGGCCCTACGGGAGGTGAAGGATTGGCCTTTCCTGCTTCAATTTGAAGCTTAATTTTACCCGTAACTTTTTTGTTTGATGGTGCCATTGTTTTCTCCTTATCTTGTGGTATTAGCAGGCAATTTTAGCGCCCTTCCACTGTTTATACTTTTTGAATTTGTTTGTATTCAAGCTCAACCGGAGTTTCACGTCCGAAGATAGAAACCATTGCCCTGAGTTTTGCTTTATCGGGATAAACTTCCGCAATATCGCCAATAAATTCTGCGAAAGGTCCGGAAATAATTCTGACCTTATCGCCGACTTTAACGTCAAGCTCAATTTTTTGTACGTTTGAAGCCCCTCTGTGAATGATTTTTTTAATTTCCGAATCTCTGGCGGGAATCGGCTTTTTGGAAGAGCCTACAAACTTTGTAACGCCTGCAGTATGGCGGACGACATACCAGGAATCATCATCCATAATCATTTCAACAAGAACATATCCGGGGAAGATTTTTTCTTCTTTTTCGGTTTTCTTTCCGCTCTTTACCTGTGTAATGGTTTTTTGCGGGACTTCCACCCTAAAGATTTTTTCGCCCATGTTCATATATTCAATACGTTTTTCAAGGTTGACTTTTACCTTGTTTTCATGTCCGGAATAAGTATGGACGACATACCATCTTTTTTTTCGGGTTTTATCTTTAATTTCCGATTTATCCTCGTTTTTTACCGCTTCTTGAGCAGTATCTTCGACTTCCTGATTAATGTTTTCATTCTCAGCCATAATTTTTCCTTTTATTTGGTAATTAACCCTAACAGACCTTTAAAAATAATGTCCATAAGATAAACTGCAACCGTAAAGACAATGACAACGAAAACGACAACACCCGTTTCAAAAATCACCTGTCGTTTTTCAGGCCATGTAACTTTTCCCCATTCGGATTTTACGCCCTTAAAATAGGTTATAAGCTTGTCTTTTAATTGTTTTTTTTCTTTTGTAGAATTTGCCATTTTTTATCCTTATATAAACCGCGCCCTGAAGGACTCGAACCCTCGACATCCGGTTTTGGAGACCGACGTTCTACCAACTGAA
>CAYUWO010000027.1:0-12866 GCA_964448535.1 uncultured Gammaproteobacteria bacterium
GGCAAAATCGGGCTTAAGACCATAGTATACTTTGAGGTTATTACAACTTTCGCCCTTATTTTGGGGCTTTTTATGGGAAATATTTTTAAGCCCGGAGTGGATTTCAACGTTAATTTAAGCTCGGTATCAATGGCTGCGGTTGAAAAAATGCAGCATGTGCATATTGAAAATTCTCTCTCCCACCTTTTTGTGTCTATGGTTCCAACCAGCGTAGTTGAAGCCATGGCGAACGGGAATCTCTTACAAATTGTGGTTTTTGCCGTGTTTTTTGCTCTTGCAATTTGTGCGGTCGGGAACAAAGCCCGCCCTATGCTTGACTGTTTACAATCCATGTGCGACATTATGTTTAAGTTTACGGAATATGTTATGCTTTTTGCTCCGCTTGGCGTGTTTGGGGCAATATCGGCAACAATCGGGCATAACGGGATAGGCATTTTATCAAGTTATGCAAAACTCATTTTAATAACATACACTTCCCTTGTTTTATTTGTCCTTTTTGTCCTTTTAGTGGCATGCAAAATAATAAAAGTGCCCTTTTGCGCCCTTATGGGCGCCCTAAAAGAACCGGGGCTGCTTGCTTTTACAACGGCAAGCTCGGAGGCGGCTCTTCCTAAGGCAATGGAAATTATGGAGAAGTTCGGAGTTCCAAAAAACATTGTGAGTTTTGTTATGCCGACCGGTTACACTTTTAATCTTGACGGCTCGACTTTATATCTCGCTTTAACTGCCTTATTTTGCGCACAAATTGCGGGAGTTGAGCTTGATTTAAGCCGGCAGATTGCAATTATGCTTACCCTCATGCTTACTTCAAAAGGAATAGCCGGCGTGCCGCGAGTTTCTCTTGTTATATTGACGGGCACCCTTGCAAGTTTTAATCTCCCTGTTGTCGGGGTGGCAATTTTACTTGGAATAGATCAAATTCTTGATATGGGAAGAACAACTGTTAATTTAATCGGAAATTGCGTTGCAACAGCAGTTGTTGCAAAATGGGAAAAAGTTTTTGATTACGACAAAATGAGAGAATTTATTAAAAATAAAACAAAATAGTTTAAGCTAAGCAGATTAGCTCTGCGCCCCGCCGTCCGTTTTAAATGAAATCAACATTCCCGCATCAAAATTTAAAAGCTGGCTCTGATAGTTTTTATTGCCCATAATTTCTTCAACATAATTTTTAGTTTTTTTATAATGAGAAAGAATGTTATCCGCAATAATTACCCCTCCTTTTACAAGAAGGGAATCCACCGGCTTGAAATATTCAATATATTCCGCCTTATTGGCATCTATAAAAACAAAGTCGAAGCGGGGCTTGTCCGCTTCATTTGCCATATTATTCAAAGCTTCGACGGCGTCTGCCGTTACTGTTGTAATGATTTTTTCCACGCCGGCTTTTTTAAAATTTTCAAGTGCCAAATCAACCCGCTTTTGCCAGTATTCAACAGTGGTCAAATGCCCGCCTGTTTGAAGAAGGGCTTTGGCAATCCAAATTGAACTGTATCCGTTTGATGTGCCAATTTCAAGCGCTGATTTAGAATTTTTTAACTTAACCGTTAAATTTAAAAAATTGGCACTTTCTCTGTCGACATTCCAAAAATCTTGTACCGTTTTTTCAAGCTCTATAAAAGTTTTAACAGTTCTTTTATCAAAAATTTTTTCGACATTATCCTGCCTTATTACATCTAAACCGTTAAGTGGTTCCTTGAATTTCATTTTTATATTGCCTCGGCTTCATCGGGGTTTGTTTGGGTTTGCATTTTAACGGGCGGCATATCGTCAATTATAACAAGGTCTGATACATCAACGTTGCTTTGGGCTTTCTTTTCAAGTTTTGCATTTTTTAAATCAATTATAATAATTTTTTTAGTGTTTATTCCGGTTACAACGGCGGTGCTTTTGTTTGGGATGACTGTAATTTTGGAATAGAACCCTCCGTCGTTTAGCGAAATCGGCTCCAGCATTTTATCCGTTTCAAAATCGTAAACGTTAATTATGCCGTCTTTTGAACAGAGAATAAACGCTTTATTATCGTATATAACAGCGTCTGTGGGCTTTTCGGCCAAATCAAGCTCGGAAATCAGCTCAACAGGATTGTCCGAATCGAATTGGTTTAATTTGTATAATAAAGCTTTGTTTTGAGTTCTTGAAATTGCAACTATACGCCCCTGACCAATCAGAAGCCGGCTTAAATTTTTAACGTTTGCAATCTTTTTAATAGAATAAGTTCCGCTTTTTAAATCCATTAAGTAAATATTTTCGTTGTTCTTATCATTAAAAACAAGTGCGTTATCTTCACCCGACACCGAAATTTTATCCGGCGCCCTGTCGAGCTTAATTGTTTTTGATAAAGAAGCCGAATTTAAATCTACCATATAAATGGATGAAGCTTTAGAAGAAGTAACGTAAGCGATTTGATTAACCGAATCCAAATCTCCGTCAGAGGGAATATTTTCAAAATCAAGCCTTGTTAATACACGCTCGTTTACAAGGTCGATAACTTCTGCCGTTTTGCTTCCAAAATACATGGTAAGCGCAAATTTTGTCATGGGCGAAGCGATTATTTTATTTGGCAGACCGGTTAATTTAACTTCATACAGAGGCTTGCTCCCCCCTTTATCGTATATTAAAACAAATTTTGATTTATTTCCGGCAAAAAAAGCTTTTGTATTTTTCAGCTCGGGAATGGGGACAATATCCCCTTCGGATTCATCCTCATTTGCGGCAAGGGTTGTATCGCTTGTTGTAATCAAAAGGTTATCCCCCCTTTTTGGCACAACTAAACTGCCCATAATAATTTTTAAACTCTCGGGCACTTTAAGCCCTGTCGGAACAAGCATATCTTGAGGCATAACACCGAGTTTAACTTCTTCGGGCAAATTTTCGTTTTTGGTTACGGTAAAAGCTCCGTTTTTGTCTTTAAAAATTTTCATAAGCGCAAAGTTGTTATTAAAGGTAATAACCTCGGGCAAAGATTTCAAGGGCTTATTTGAAGGATAAACGTATTTAACCTTAATTTCTTTAGTGTCGGCTTTAACAGCGGGATAAAGCGGAACATACATGACATCGTCATTAACTAAAATAACGCTGTCAAACCTTTGAGTGGAATTCGGGAGCTCTTTTTTAATATAGTCCCAAAAATCATCGGGCAATTTTGAACAAAATGCCGCATTATGTGCGGAAAATATAACGCTTACGGTTAAAAAAATTTTTATTAAAAACTTTTCTAATGTTTTCATCTTTGCCTCATTTATTTGAAAGCGGTTTTAACCTTTTCCATTATACCGCTTTTTTTGTTTGAAGAATTATTTTTTGAAATCTCAAAAAGTTCACGGTACAATTTTTCTTCTTCTTTGGAAAGTTTTTTGGGGGTTTTGATTTTAACTGTAACATAATGGTTCCCCCTTTGTCCTTCCTTACCAAGGTATGGTACACCTTTCCCTTTTATTAAAATCTTCTCTTGATTTTCAATTCCGGCGGGGATTTGAACCGTTTCTTGCCCGTCTACGGTATTAATTAAAACTTCATCCCCTAAAACAGCTTGAGGCATTGAAATTTCAAGCAGTGTATGAATATCTACTCCATCCCTTATAAAATCTTTACTTTCGCCTACATATAAAACAAGGTACATATCCCCCGCTCTTCCGCCGTTTTTGCCTGCGTCGCCTTCGCCCGAAAGTCTTATTCTGGAGCCTGAATCAACCCCTTTTGGAATTTTTATCTTAATGGTTTTTTCTTTTTCTTTCGCCCCTCTCCCGCCGCATTTTTTGCAATAGCCGGACGGGTCAATTCCGCTTCCGCCGCATGAGGGGCATGTTGTAACAGAGGTAAAACTTCCCAAAATAGTTCTTGTGTTCTGCTGCACTCTTCCGCTTCCACCGCAGGTTTTACAGGTGGTTTGTTTTGTGCTTTTATCTTTTCCCGTGCCTTTGCAATCTTCGCATTCTTCAAAGTGGCGTATTTTAATTTCTTTTTCTACCCCAAAGACAGCGTCCATAAAATCAATTTTAATGTCCATTCTCAGGTCATCGCCCTCAATTGGTGCATTAGGATCATGCCTGTTTGAAAAGCCGCTCATGCCTCCGCCGAAGAACGCTTCAAAGATATCATTGATTCCGCCGAAACCGAAATCAAAAGGACCTTGATTATAACCTGCGCTTTTTAAGCCTTCTTCGCCGTATCTGTCGTATAGTTGGCGTTTTTCATCATCAGAGAGGGTTTCATAAGCCTTTCCGAGTTCTTTAAATTTTTCTTCCGCATCGGGCGCTTTATTTACATCAGGATGAAGCTGTCTTGCTTTCTTTCTGAATGCCGACTTAATCTCATCTTTTGTGGCGTTTTTATCCACTCCTAATATTTCGTAGTAATCCATTATTCTTCCTTTTCGGTTGCAACATTAACCATTGCGGGTCTTAAAACTCTGTCATAAAGCCGATATCCCGCCTGTAATTCGGCTATGACGGTGTGGCTTTCATACTCATTGGTCGGGGTTTGCATAACGGCTTCCATAGTGTTAGGGTCAAACTCTTTTCCTTCGGCTTCAATTTTAGCGAGCCCCATTTTTTCAAGAATGTCATTTAACTGTTTAATGCAGACCTCATAACTTTCTTTAACGGCGTTTATGTCTTCAAACTTCTCAATTGAAGCTTTTGCCCTTGAAAAGGTATCAAGAACCGGAATAATTTTTTTTAAAGTATCCTGTGCGCCGTATTTAACAAGGCTTTCTCTTTCTTGCATTTGACGTTTTCTATAATTGTCAAAATCGGCGGCAAGCCTTATATATTTATTATTGATGTCCTCAATTTCCGCTTTCAATACGTCAGTTTCGGATTTTTCTTCAACAGGCGGCTGTTCTTCATGATTTTCTTCAATATTTTCATTGTCGTTTTCTATATTTTCCATAAACGGGTTTTCATTATCCGGCATAGGTATAAACTCCCTTGTATAAACACTTTTAAGCAATATTAACATTATATGATATGAAGATTATTTGTCCAATTAATTTAATCTTTTATTAATATTTTAAAGTGTAAATATTTGTAACAATTAAAACAGCATAATCATAAAGTTTTTTTCGGGTATGTCGACATAGAGAGTATAGAGAACCAAAAGGGGGTAAAATCCAATGGGATTTGCAGCTAGCCAAGCCAGATTTTTATCTTTAACTGCGAGATTGTCTGACAGTGAATATGAAGCTCAGCAAATTTCTCAGGAACGTGTTGATTTGAACAACCAAATGGCTCTTTATGCCGATGAGTATGACGCAGCCACAAATAACCAGTATATAGCGGCAAGTGTTTTTGAAAATGGCGGAACAAACCAAGCAAACGTTGTTTTATCTTATGACGTCATAACAAAAGCAATGTTGGACGGAGGGCTTGGAATGAAGCTTGTTACGGCAAGCGGGCTTATGGTTGTCCCTTCCGAAGAAGAAATGTTTAGGCAGATAAATGAATCCGAAGACACCGACAACCCTCTTACAATTGCCGATTTCTATGTGTTTGAAGATGTTAACGATACAAGCATTCTTCAAAAAAATCTCGAAGAAGGAAACTTCTATCTAACAGGCGGTAAAAACGAGAACGGCGAATGGAACAAAAAAAGTATAGAATCACTGAATAACTTAACTTATGCTTACGATAAAGCAGACGACGACGCAGCAAAAGCAAAATATGATAAAAGAATGACAAAAGCGGAAGCAAAGGATTCTATGCTTGAAATGAGATTAAATCAAGTAGAAGCCGATCACAAAGCAATTGAAACAGAAATGGAAGCAGTTCAAAAAGTAATTGACAACAACATTGAAAATAATTTCAAAATATTTGGTTAATAAAATAAATATAATAAAGAGGGGTATTTTTACCCCTCTTTTTTAGCATAAAAAGCATATTATTTTGTTTTTATTTTTTGATATTTGCTCGAGTAAGCGGTGTGTAAAAGCTCATGGGCTTTGTGAGAACCCGGCTTTTCAAGATGGTCTTTATAAAGCCTTATGATATCGGGGTTTTCATGACAATTTCTGACGGGCAGCTCTTTATCTTCAAAATAAAGCCCGTCTGCTCTTTTTTCTTTGATGTTGAGGTCTTTACAACCTGAAGGCTGCCCCCCTCCGTTAACACATCCGCCGGGGCATGCCATAACTTCAAGCATTTGAAAATCTGCCTTGCCGTCAATAACTTCTCTGACTGCAATTTCCGCTTCTTTTAAAGTTGAAACAACACGAATTTTAATTTGTTTGCCTTTAATATCAACAATGGCTTCTTTAGAGCGTGAAGAAGCATTTACGCCTCTTAGGGGGATAACATCAAGGTTTTTAAGGTTTTCGCCCGTTATCATATTGTAAGCGGTTCTGAGAGCCGCTTCAGCAACTCCGCCCGACGCCCCGAAAATCGTACCGCCGCCCGAATATTGACCAAAAGGCGAATTTGCTTCTTCTTCATTCAAACGATTAAAATCAATTCCCTGCTGCTTAATCATTTTTGCAAATTCATAAGTTGTAAGAACAAAGTCGGTTTCGCCCTTCAGCTCTTCTCTTTTTGCTTCATACTTTTTAGCGGTGCAGGGCATAATTGAGATAACTTTTATGTTCTCTTTATTGAACCCTTCATAGTAGTAGGGCGCAAGCTCTTTTATAACGGGCGAAAGCATTCCTTGCGGAGATTTTGCGCTTGAAAGGTGATTTAACATATCGGGATGGTTCAATTCCATATATCTGACCCATGCGGGGCAGCAGGATGTAAAAATCGGAAGATTTTCATTTTTTGTAAGCCTTTCAACAAATTCATGCGCCTCTTCCATAATGGTTAAATCGGCAGAAAAGTTTGTGTCGAATATAAGGTCAAACCCGAGTTTACGTGCCGCCGAATATATCTTTTTAATTGTGTTTTTACCGGGGGGCAGATTAAACATCTCGCCAAGAGCAACTCTGACAGAGGGGGCAATTTGTACAACGGTTTTAATGTCAGGGTTCAAAAGACAGTCAAAAACTTTGTCTATATCCGATTTTACGGTTAAGGCACCGGTCGGACAAACGGAAACACACTGTCCGCAATTTACGCAATCAACTTCAGCGAGGGGCTTTCCCGCCATGGGCTGAACTTTTGTATCAGAGCCCCTTTTTGAAAATCCCAAAACGCCGATTCCTTGAAATTCGTTGCATGCCCTAACGCAAGCCCCGCAAAGAATACATTTATTGACATCTCGGACAATTGAAACGCTTGATTTATCAAGGGGGAGCATATCTTCATCTTTTAATTTTTCAAACGGGATTTCGGTTATGCCGTATTCCATGGAATACTTTTGAAGGTCGCATGCCCCGGACTTTTCACAGGTGGTACATTCTCTGTCGTGGTGCGCTAAAAGCAATTCAAGAATATTTTTTCTGATTTTTCGAACTTTTAAACTGTTGGTGTGAATTCTTAAACCCGCTCTCGGAGGCATTGTACAAGAGGCTTGGATTCCTCTTCCTTCAACCTCTACGATACACATTCTGCAAGCGCCGAATTGAGTTAAATCGGGACGGTAACAAAAGGTCGGAATTTCAATGCCCGCTTTTTTAGCTACATCCAGCACGGTTTTTTCGTTAGAGAATTCAACCTCCATATCGTTTATAAAAAGTATTTTCTTATCGGGTGTATTTTTATCGGTCATCTCAAAATTCCTTCTATTCTTTTACTATTGCTTTAAACGGGCAATTTGAAATACATGCGCCGCATTTAATACATTTTGACTGATTAATTTTGTGAGGATTTTTAACAGTCCCTTCAATTGCTCCGGCAGGGCAATTTCTTGCACATTTTGTGCAGCCCTTGCAGAGTTCTTCTTTTATTACAATTTTTGCCATCGCCTTGCAAACCCCTGCGGGGCATTTTTTATCTTTAATGTGTGCAACATATTCATCTCTGAAATATTTTAAAGTTGATAAAACAGGGTTTGGGGCAGATTTGCCAAGCCCGCATAAAGAACCGGCTTTAACGACTTCCGCAAGCTCTTCAAGCCTGTCTAAATCTTCCATTTCTCCCTGTCCGTTAACGATTTTTTCAAGAATTTTTAACATGTTTTTTGTGCCTTCACGGCAAGGGGTGCATTTCCCGCAAGATTCATTCTTCGTAAAATTCATAAAGAATCTTGCAACTTCAACAATGCAAGTGTCCTCATTCATAACAACAAGCCCGCCCGAGCCGACCATAGCGCCCACTTTTGTTAATTCATCATAATCCATAGGCATATCTAAGTGTTCTTCTGTCAAACAACCGCCCGACGGTCCGCCTATTTGAACAGCCTTAAACTTTTTCCCGTTTCTTATTCCGCCGCCCAAATCAAAAACGATTTGCCTTAAGGTGGTATTCATAGGCACTTCAATAAGCCCCGTGTTGTTTACTTCGCCCGTTAAAGCGAATGTTTTTGTGCCTTTAGAGCCTTGGGTGCCCATTGAAGCGAACCATTTTGCGCCGTTTAAGATAATCAAGGGAACATTTGCAAATGTTTCAACGTTATTTAATAAAGTCGGACGTTTAAATAAGCCACATTCCGCCATGTGAATGTTTTTCGGGCGTGGCATACCTCTTTCGCCTTCAATTGAAGCTATAAGAGCGGAAGATTCCCCGCAAACAAATGCGCCTGCGCCTTCTCTGATGTGGATTGTAAGGCTGAAATCGGTTCCTAAAATATTTTTGCCGAGAAAACCTCTCTTTTCGGCGTCGCCAATCGCTTTTTTAAGGCGTTTAATAGCAAGCGGATATTCGGCACGGACATAAATATAAGCTTCATCAGCGCCAACCGCAAATGCTGCAATTGCCATACCTTCAAGAAGTTTATGGGGGTCGTCTTCCATAACCGATCTGTCCATAAATGCGCCGGGGTCGCCTTCATCGCCGTTGCAAATCACATAAGATTTTCCGCCCCTGTGCCCGTATACACTTCTCCATTTTTTGCCCGTGGGGAAGCCGCCCCCGCCCCTTCCTCTTAAGCCTGATTCTTCAATTTCTTTTATAACATATTCCTGATCATTTATCTCAAGAACTTTGCTCAGCGCCGCATAAGCACCGACGGAAAGAGCCTCATCCAAGCTTTCCGGATTAATATGACCGCAATTTTTTAAAGCCGTTCTTGTTTGTTTTTTATAGAAGTTGATTTCTTCGTTATTTACAATCGGTTTATTGAGCGCAGGGTCGACATATAAAAGCCTTTCCACAACGGTATCATTTTTTAAGGAATTGCAAATTTCCCCTATGTCTTCTTTTTTAACATGTACGTATGTGATTTTTCTGTCCGGTATAACAACAAGAACTCCCTGTTCGCAAAAACCTATACAGCCGGTGGGTATAACGCTCATTTTGTCTTTCTGCCCCAAAACCCCAACGTTTATTCCCTGTTTTTTAAATTCTTCGATTAAATCAAGCGCACCGTTTGCGATACAACCTGTTGAAGCGCACACAAGAACTCTTCTTCCTTGATCTTTAACCAACTGAACAGCTTTTTCTTTTTCTTCGTTAATATTAATTTTTAATTCCGTTTTCATAAATCTTACTCATTTTCTTTCAATAATGTATCAATAATAATAAGAACCGCCTCGGGCGTCATTTTAGGATATACTTTTTCGTTAATTACAATTGCAGGCGCCAAGCTGCATGCTCCGAGGCAACTAACCGTTTCAACGGAAAACAGCCCGTCCGGAGTTGTCATTTTGCCTTTTTCTATCGGCAATTTTTCTTTAATTGCGTCCAAAACGGGCATTGAACCTCTGACATGGCATGCCGTTCCGTCGCAGACTTTTATTTGATATTTGCCTTTCGGCTGTAAGCTAAATTGTGCGTAAAACGTTGCAACGCCGTATACGGTTGCCGGAGAAAGCCCGTCAATATTCTCGCCTATATATGTCATAGCGTCCTCGGGGAGATATCTGTAGAGCTCTTGAACTTTTTGTAAAATGCCAATAAGACTTGTCTTTTGATAGTTAAATCCGGCAAGGATTTCGTCGATTTTTTTGAAATCTGTGGAAGTTTTTAATTCCATTTTGTCCCCTAACCTCATAAATAAGTACTATAAATATGATAATACAATCAGAATAATTTTCAAATTTTTTCTTTTTAAACTATACTTTTCCTTTGTTTTAGTGTAAAATTGTGCTTGATGTTTGAAAAATTTACCCAAAAAGCTTTAGATATCGTTATTAACGCCCAAGTACAGGCGGGGAGTTTCGGTGCGGATAAGGTATATTCGGAACACATTCTGCTTGGGCTTGTAACCTCTCTTAAAGGAGTGCAATCAAGGCTAATCGGAGTCAGCGCAATAAATACGGAAGCTTTAATCGAGAGTATAAACAGCAAAATTAATTTAAAAAAACAAGCAAAGACAGGGGAATTTATCCCCTTTTCCCGAGGCGCAAAAGAAATCCTTGAAAAAACAATGGAGGCGGCAAAAAAATATAATAACCCGCTTATTGTTCCTTATCATATTGCTTATGCGATTTTTAGCGCAAAAACCTCGGGTGCGTATGAGATTTTAAAAGAATTTAACTTTGATGAAGAAAAAGCACTCTCAAATATTGAAGGTCTGTTGAGTAAAAAGTCAAAAAATAAAAAATTTATTCATCCTGAAGAGGCAGATTCCATTAAACAGAGTAATTTTTACAAAAAAGTAGATACCATATTCTCCGAAACTTCGCTATCCGGTCTTTTAAGCTCCGCTAAAGCAAAACTTTCCGCATGCGGGTATGAAATTTTAGGAACAGAGCAGATAGTGCAATCCATACTGGATGAAGAATCTGATGTTACAAGGGTTTTATCCAACTGGGGAATTACGAAAGATGCCTATAACGAAAAATTAAAAAGTTTTTCAAACAGAAGCGAGGAATACGGCGAAAGGCAAATAATATTTACTCCTAATGCTTTCAGAACCATGTTAAACACTTTTGAAGCCGCAAAAGAAATGGGAAGCGTGGAAATCAAGCCGGAACATGTTATAATAGGCGTCTTAAAAGCAAAAACCGGCATTGCATATAAAATTTTAAAAGAGTTAACCGGACACAAAACCGACATAACAGAAAACCTTATAAAGGAACTAAGTGCGGGCGCAAAGACCATGCCTGAAACCCTTGCCATTTTGAGGCTTGCAAAGGCGGAGTGTAAAAATTTGAATAAAAGCACTATAGGCACCGAAATGATTCTTTTAGGTATTCTTGCTTATAATAACGGCGTTGCAGCAGCGGTTTTAGATAAATTGGGAATTATTTTAAAAGATGCTCGGGCGCAGGTATAAAGCCTTATCTGAAATGATATTGAAGAAGAAAAAGAAAACCAGTTTAACTATACCCCCCGTGCTAAAAGGCTTCTTGAAACAGCTTATGAAACCGCAAAAAGCCAAGGAATGCAAAAAATTATGTCAGAACACCTTCTTTTTGCGTTTACTCAGGTAGAAGACTGTTTGGGCATGAAAATCTTAGAAAACTTAGGAACCGACACCTTAGAAATTAAGCAAGGCATTTTAGTTGAGCTTGAAAATATCCAAATTTAAATTTATTTTTAGCCCTTTTATACAGTCTGTTCCGCACTTTTATTGCGCTTTGCAGCCAAATTTAAAAGTTTGCCTCTTTAAAATTTAATTTTTGTGTTATTATTATCTCATATCAAAACTTTTTCTTTTTGCGCAAAGTCAATTCAAACGCAAAAACCTAAAAATTGGAGAGGTGTCCGAGCGGTTTATGGTGCAAACCTCGAAAGTTTGTGTAGGGGCAACTCTACCGTGGGTTCGAATCCCACCCTCTCCGGTTTTACTTAATTATCGGGAATTATTATTGTGAAGAAATTATTTTTAACAGGCGCAAGAGGCGATATCGGCTCTGCCATTAAGAAAGTTTTCGAGCAAAGCGGATATTCGGTTATTGCCCCCTCAAGCAGCGAGCTTAATTTGGAAAGAATATCCGAAATAAAAGATTATTTTAAAGATAAAGAAAATGATTTTTCAGCCATAGTTCACTGTGCGGGGTTTAACAACCCTAAAAAATTTTATGATTTAACTTCAAAAGATGTTGAAAAAGCGGCTAAAATAAACTATCTTTCTTTTTTTGAACTTGTAAAGGTTCTATCGCCAAAAATGGTTGAAAAAAAACAGGGGAAAATTGTTGCGGTTTCTTCTTTATACGGCTCTGTCGCAAGAGTCGGAAGGTTGGCTTACACTTCAAGCAAACATGCCTTGAACGGCTGTGTACAAAATTTAGCTTTGGAGCTGGCTAAAGACAATGTTCTTGTTAACTGCGTTTCTCCGGGGTTTGTTAATACAAAAATGACAATGAAAAATAATTCAGAGGAAAAAATTAAACAAATGATTGATAAAATACCTGTAAAAAGACTTGCTTCGGTTGAAGAAATAGCGAATGCGGTATATTTTTTATGCAGCGACAGTAATTCTTATATTACGGGTCAAAATATTGTAGTAGACGGCGGTTTTATGGCTTCGGGAGGTCAGGGCTTATGGGAATAGATTTTTTAATAGAAGATAAAGTTTTTGAAATGCCCGATAACTTTTATGAGTTATCCGAATATACATTAAAATCATCCCCAAGACCGTATCATGTCAGCGTTAAAAACAATCCGGACATTTTAGGCGAAATTCAATTTAAACTCGATGAAAACCCTAAAAACTTATTATTTGTTGATGAAAAAGTCTATGATTTGTATTTTAAAGATTTAAAAGTCGATAAATCAAGAGTATTTTTAGCTCAGGCAAATGAAGAATTTAAAACTTTAACTAACGGTTTTCTTAAATTAATTGCGTTTATGGAAGATAATGAGTTTACTAAGTCAGATACGCTAATTGCAGCGGGGGGGGGGGGTAACCGAAGATATAGCTGCGTTTGCGGGCGCTTCTTATAAGCG
>CAYUWO010000027.1:12876-17256 GCA_964448535.1 uncultured Gammaproteobacteria bacterium
CCCCCCCCCCCCCCCCCCCCCCCCCCCCCCCCCCCCCCCCCCCCCCCCCACCCCACCCCCCCCCCCCCCCCCCCCCCCCCCCCCCGCCGGGCGGCCCAAACCGAAGATATAGCTGCGTTTGCGGGCGCTTCTTATAAGCGGGGAATTAACTGGATATTTTACCCGACGACTCTGCTTTCCATGTGTGATAGCTGTATAGGCGGGAAAACAGGGATAAACCATAACAAAGTTAAAAATCAGCTTGCTCTTTTTTCTGCTCCGAAAGAGGTTATTGTCAATATTGAATTTTTAAAAACTCTTTCTGACTTTGATATTAAATCCGGCATGGGGGAAATCCTTAAGCTTCTTGTTACCGGAGGAAGGGAAGCTGTTGATATATACATTAATAACGTTACAAACGGGAGAGTTAACAGCTTTGATTCGTATAAAACTCTCATTCTCTCTTCACTTTCGGTTAAAAGGGCAGTTGTAGAGGAGGATGAATTTGAATTTTATTACAGAAAAAGTTTAAATTACGGTCATACTCTGGGGCATGCCATAGAAACGTTGTCCGATTATAAGATACCCCATGGGCAGGCGGTTATTATCGGAATGGTTATCGTCAATAAACTCGCACGGGATAAAGGCATTTTAAACGATGAAGATTATAAACTGACTCAAAAATTAGCAAAAGAGCTTTTGGGCGAAACCGTTACGAAACAGGTTTCGTTAAAAGGGCTTGACAAATTGCTTAAAAAAGATAAAAAAACCGAAGGCAATTTTGTTAACTTTGTTGTTATATCAAAGCTTGGCGTTACTAAGTTTTTAAAAACGGAAATCAACAATGCTTTAATTGAGCAAATAGCGGAAATAATTAAAGGAGAGTTTTAATGACCGTTCTTTTAATTGACTTTGGCGCTTCAAGGGTTAAATCCGCTATTTTGGATTCTGATGTTATAACGGATGTTAAAAGCCATAATTCCGTTTTGCCTTCTAACATACAAGACAAAAAGTTTGAAGTCGGCATTAAAAAACTTACGGAACAGTTTAAAAAGATAACCGAAATTTATTATAAAAAATATAAATACAGCGCAATTTTAATATGTTCCGAAATGCATGGGTTTGTTGTTTTGGATAAAAATAATAAACCGCTTTCCGATTACATAAGCTGGAAAGACGAGAGGTGCACCAATAAGATAGATAATGTTTCCACAATAGATTTATTAAAGGAAAAACTTGGCGATGATTTTTATGAAATAACAGGCATGAATATCAGGCCATGTTATCCTTTGTTTAATTTTTATCATCTTTTACGGGAAAACCGAATAAAAAGCGGTTGTTACAAAATAGTTTCGCTTCCGGAGTGGTTTTGCGCCGCAGACGGAAACAGCCTTAATTTAAGCCATTCTACAATGAGTGCGGGGCTTGGATTTTATAATATTCACACAAAAAAGGTTGATTCATGCTTAGTTAATTTATTTAATGTTGATTTAATATTTAATGAAACGGTTGATGATGTCAAAATAGGGGGGTATGTTAATGTCGACGGCAAAAATATACCTGTTTATACGGGGGTGGGCGACCATCAATGTGCCGTTTTAGGGGCGGGGAATAACGAAAAAACAATTTCTCTAAATCTTGGCACAGGCTCTCAAATTGCTATGGTTCGCTCTAAAAATGACCGATGCGAAAAAAGACCGTTTTTTAATAAGCAGAATTTGTCCGTCATTACTCATATTCCGTCCGGAAGATGTTTAAATGTTTTTATAAATTTTTTAAAAGAAATTAACCCTGATAAAGACTTTTGGAAAATATTTTCCGAAATAACCCAAAATGATATTAATAATGCAAGCTTAAATTTTAATCTTGCTCTTTTTTCAAGCGCATGGAATTTTAGCAATTACGGTTTTATAAAAAATATAAACGAACATAATTTGAATTTAAAAAATTATCTTGCCTCCTTAATAAAATCATACTTGAGCCAGTATGAAAAAGGCATTGAATTTCTGGGCAGGCTGGATATACACGAAAAAATAATACTTTCGGGCGGCATTCCCCTGAAAGTTCCCGTTATTAAAGAATATTTCTTAAATAAAGGCTATAATACCGAAATTACCGACCAAAAATTTGACGAAACTTTAATGGGATTAAAGAAACTGGATAAATTAAAATCCGTATAATCTTTTCTATTATGCTAAACTGCCACCGCAAAACCCTCTCTATCGGACCGTAAACATTTTAAGCTATATTTTTCCTGCATTTTCAAGCATTTTCAAAAGCTCGCTTCTTTTAACTTTTTTTGTTGAAGTTTTTGGAAGCTCCCCTTTAAAAACTATTACTAAAGAGGGGGCTTTATATGGCGCAAGGCTTTTTTGAGAAAGTTCTTTAACTTCTTTTTCAAGGATTTTTTGAATTTCGTCATCCGGCAAATTTGCCGTATCATCAGAAGGAACAACAACTGCGCCGACTTCTTCAAGCCCTTTTTTGCTCCCCGATTTAATATTAAGGGAAAGAACGCAGATTTCTTTTATGAGGCTTGATTTTTCAAGAACGGCTTCGACTTCTTCGGGGAAAACCTTTTTCCCGCCCCCTAAGACAATCATGTTTTTAATCCTGCCCGTGATTTTAATATACCCTTCACTGTCAATTTCTCCGATATCTCCCGTGTGGAACCAGCCGTCAGAGTCAATTACTTCTTTTGTTAAATCCGGTTTTTTATAATACCCTTGCATTAAATTGGAGCCCTTAGCTAAAATTTCGCCGTTCTCGCTCCTTTTAACCGTAACAGAAGGCAAGGGAAGCCCGACAGTGCCAATTTTGTTGTGATTGTAAAAATTGGTCGAAATAGCGGGAGAAGTTTCTGTGAGCCCGTAACCTTGAAACACGGGAATCCCGATTCTTTCAAAAAAATCGGCAACATCTTTTTCTAAAGGAGCGCCACCTGAAACAAAACACTCGAATTTTCCGCCAAGCTCTTCAAGCAGGGGTTTAAACATAAGTTTTCTTAAGAAAACGGGAGAAAATCCGGAAATTTTAAACATAATGTTAAAAGCAGCCCTTTTTGTTTCGGGAAGTTTTTTAATTCGGTTCTCAATGCTTGTTTTTAACATCTTTACAACAAGAGGAACAACAATCATGTTTGTTACTCCGTTTTCTTTCATAGCCGCAACAAGCTCTTTTGGGTTTAAACTTTTTATATAAACAATTTTTGCCCCCATATATAACATCCCGAAAAATCCGATGTTAAGCTCTAAAAGGTGGTTTATAGGCAAAATTGATAAAAGGGTGTTTTTATTAGAGAGGTTAAAAACCTTTTCAAAGTCTTTAAGCTGGGAGTATATATTGCCGAAACTAACCATTACGCCCTTAGGGCTCCCCGTTGTGCCTGAAGTGTAAACTATCAGCGCAGTTTCATCAAGAGAACGTTTGATTCCGATTATTTGGCTAAAATCGACGGAAAGAGCCGAAACGGAAGGAATTTCTTTATTTTCCCGCACATCATCATCCAAGACAAAAACTTTTTGTATAGAGTCGGTGTTTTTTTGAATTTCGATAGCATGGGATAAATAGCGGCTTGAAGTTAAAAGGATTTTTGGCTTGCAATCGTTTAAAATATGGGTATGTTCATCCGTTGTTAATTTAATATCAAGAGGAACGGTAACTGCGCCCGCCTGAATTGAGGCAAACATCCCGACTCCGAACTCCGGACGGGATTCTGTTAAGATTGCAATCCTATCCCCCCTTTCTATATTTTCGGTTTTCACAAGGTAAACGGCAAGCCTTCTTGATTGGCGGTAAAGCTCAATATAGCTCATTTCCTTATAACCCGTTTTTGTTTTAATTAAAAAGGCGGTATTTTGCCCGTAAACGTCCCCTTTTGTCTGCATAAGCTCGGTAAAATCGGCATACAGCTTTTTGTCGATATTATAAAATGCCCTTCTGTCGAGAGATTCTTTCATAAAATCAACTCTGGTTTTAAGCTCGGCTACAATTTCCTTTTCGCTTATGCTTTCATTGGGGATTATAGGTTCGCCGAATTGAATCACTATTTTATTAAAAAATTTGGGGAACAACTTGTTGTGTCCGAAACTTTCAAAACCGCCTTTTATCGCAAAGGGAACAATCGGCGAATTGGAACGCTTCGCCATAACTCCAACCCCCTTGTTAAATTTGTTTGTTCTGTCATCACGGGTAATTTTCCCCTCGGGAAAGATAATAACGGCTTCTCCCGATTGAAGTTTTTTTATTGCTGCTTCTATCGCCTCGATTCCTTTTCCGAATTGAAGCGGAAGGACATTATAAAATTTTAAAAAATGTTTTATAACGGGGACTTTAAAGGCGGCGGGACCTGCTATGAACCACAAATGCCTTTTAGTTGCCATTTGTAATATAAACGCATCA
>CAYUWO010000028.1:0-2793 GCA_964448535.1 uncultured Gammaproteobacteria bacterium
ATACTTAACTTTATTCTAACAAATTTCGAACCGGATGTCTATAAGGCTTTCAGTTTTTTGTTAAGTCAAAGTAATATCTTGTAAAAATGAAATAAAAAATATAAGTGGCTATATAGCTTAAAAGGTTTGAAAACAGACATACAACGGGATAGCTCAATAATTTTAATATAAGAATTATAACCCCGTATATCAGCCCTAAAATAATACTGAAAGCGATTAATTGGAAAATTTTGGCTGTGCCGAATTTCAAACCCTCGATTAAACATTTCAAAGGTTTGCTTTTGTCGTTATATGCCCAGTACAGCTGCGCAATTGTAAAGGCAAGCCCGAGAACAATCAGCCCGAAAAAAGAAAGAATGGAAAGCGAGCCGAAAATGCCCGTTTGAAAAGGCTTTTCAATAAAGATTACATAGGTACGCACAGACGAAGCAATGAATATGACGGACAAAACCAAAACAAGCAAACAGTCCCAGCAATAAAATCTTAAAAGGCTTGAAGAATGTTTATCCACATAAGAGAAGTAGTCCGCTCTTTTTTTAACGGGTTTATTTTCATAAATATCTTTTGCAAGGTACGAAACCGCAGTTATGCCAACCAGATATCTCCAAAAAAGGTAAATAATGACGGGTATTGCAATCAATGTGCATGCAATTAATAATATAAGCGCTTCAAGTCTAAGGTCGTCATTATAGTAATATGCACAAACAAAAGGCAATGACGTAGCTATAGCGAGCAATAAAGGCGTAATGCACATTTGCAAAAATATAAGGGGATTTTTAAAAAGCGCCTTAAACCCTTTTGCGATAGAAGAGAACATGCCTATCTTAGGGCTTGTTTCAAGAGCGATAATTTCCTGTGTCATATTTTCTCCTTTTTTAGTATAATCTAATAAAACTTTCAGGACTATTATAGCACTATTATGAAAAAAATATTTTCTCAGTTTAAAAAAGAGGACTTTTTTAATAAAGTCAATCTTCATATACATTCGACATTTTCAGACGGCAAAGTTGAATTTAAAAAGCTTATAGAAGAAGCGCAAAAATTGAATTTAAAACACTATTCAATTACCGACCATAACAGCATTGAAGGGTATTACACTCTTGATATCATGCCAAAAGGGCTCATAACGGGAGTTGAATTTGATTGTTATTTTGATTTAAACCTGCCTCACATTTTAGGATATAACATTGATATAAATAACGAAGAACTAAAGAAATTGACCGCTTCTTTCAAGGGGGGGAAAAGAGGAACATGCCGCAGAATTTTTAATTCAAGGAATCCTAAAACAGTTATAGAAGCAATTCATAACGCAGGCGGCATTGCTGTTCTTGCCCACCCTTGCTGCTATTGGTGCCTTAGCCTTGACAGGTTTGTTCAAAAACTTGTTGAGTTCGGGCTTGACGGAATTGAAGTTTATTACCCGTATAACCGCCTTACGAGGATTATAAAATTTCATTCAAGAAAAACCCCCCTAAAACTTGCTCTTAAATATAACCTTTTTGTAACGGGAGGAGAGGACAGGCACACTTCTCTTCTTGAAGGGAAAATATAAATGGGAACTTTTACGACAAAAATCCCTCTTGAATCAGCCGTTCATTATAAGGATTTATTAAAAGAAGAAAATCCGGTTTTTTTAACCCCTCCTTATACGGTTTTTTGCGCTAAAACGAAGGATTGGCAGGTTACTTTTTACAATTCGGGAAAAGTTGTTGTTCAAGGCAAAAATATCGGCTATATAACCGAAAAGCTTTTCGAAGAAAAACTCGATAATTCCAATGCGGATTTTGGCGCATTGCAAAACGCCCAAGCGGGAGAAATTGCCCCTTATCCTCATCTTGGAACGGATGAATCCGGAAAGGGGGACTTTTTCGGTCCTCTCGTTGTTGCGGGGTGTTTTCTTAATGAAAAAAATGCTCAAATGCTTAAATTAAAAGGGGTTATGGATTCAAAAAAAATAAACGATAAAACCATACTCGACCTGTGTGCGGTTATAAAAGAAAAATCCGTGTTTGATATTGTTGTTATAGGAAACAAAAAGTATAACGAGCTTTATAAAAAATTTAAAAATCTGAATAACCTGCTTGCTTGGGCGCATGCTTCGGTTATAGAAAATATTTTAAATAAGACGGATTGCGCCACAGGGGTTTGCGACAAATTCGGCGATGAAAGATATATAATAAGCGCCCTTAAAGAAAAAGGAAAGAAACTTAAACTTATTCAAATGCACAAGGCGGAGAGCGACACGGCGGTTGCGTGTGCATCTGTTTTGGCAAGGGGAGAATTTATAAAGAAAATATCTTCTTTATCTTACGAATATGGCATTAATCTTCCAAAGGGCGCAGGGGAAGGGGTTTTGGCGCAAGGAAGAAAGTTTATTGAAAAATTCGGCGAGGAAGAATTGCCGAACATTTCAAAGGTACATTTTAAAACTTATGAAGATATTTGCGGCAGAAAATCCGCATTTTAATCATTAAGAAATATTAACAAAACCTCTCAAATTAAGCAATTATCATGGTTTCAAATACTTTATTACAGTGTAAGGTTTAAACAAGGTTTAAGTTTAAGGGAAGTTAAGCTCCGCTTAGGTTTAAGCCGGTTATACGGAAGAACATTTATTTAGGTAGGAGGCAAAAGATGACTTGGCTCATGTTATCAATGAGGAAAATGCAGCTCAAGCAAGAAGTTTCTGATTTACAGCTTGAAGATGTGCAGATTTCCCGCCAAATTCAAGATTTGGCAAATTACACGAACAACATCGCCGACGGCACCATTACATTTTCAGAGATGGCAAGC
>CAYUWO010000028.1:2803-17091 GCA_964448535.1 uncultured Gammaproteobacteria bacterium
TCGGTACACAACTAGATTTTATGGCAAATTCGGTTCAAGCCGCTTATCAATCTGCCACAACAAAAACTAACGCATTTATTCAACAGCTTTCCCAAACAAACGGCACAACCGGAAATCAATACGGGTATGCAATGGGAACAACCGACGGCACCGGATATGACGCCGCAACAATCTTCAATGAAATTTACAAAGAAGAAATGGAACAGTATGCGGAACAAATGCAAACGTATATTAACGAATACGAAAAAGAATTGCAGGCTGAACAGACAAGGGTAGAAACCCAATTACAGGCAAAAGAAGCAGAGCTTCAAACCTACGAACAGACAATCAGCAAAAACATTCAAAATGACGCAATTAAATTAGCATAACAGAATTACTCCTATAATCCTAAATAAACTTGTAACCTTATGCCGAGCTAAATAAAGCTTGGCTTTTTCTTTTTTTGGGAAAAATTTTGTTTTTTTTAAAAAAAACTGCTTTAAAAATTTATTAAGGTATGTTAATATTATTTCATTAATAATTCCAGTTCAAAAAAAGGGTAGTTAGTGTATGGCAGACGAAATACAAAATGAATCCGCAGACTCAAAACAAAGAATACTTGTAGCGGATGATGAAGCAAGTATCAGAAGAATACTTGAAACCCGTTTAAAAATGCAGGGGTATGACGTTGTTACCGCAGAGGACGGCGAAGAAGCAGTTGAAGTTTATAACAAGGCAAATCCCGATTTGGTTATTCTTGACGTTATGATGCCTAAAATGGACGGCTATGGCGTTACAAGAGAAATAAGAAGGACGTCTGATGTCCCTATTATTATTCTAACGGCGCTTGGTGATGTGTCTGAAAGAATTACAGGGCTTGAATTAGGGGCTGATGATTATGTTATTAAGCCTTTTTCTCCAAAAGAACTTGAAGCCAGAGTTAAAGCCGTTTTAAGGCGCACAAACTCAAAAGAGGCAATTGTCCCCATGGGAAAAACCGCTAAAAATGTTATTACAACGGGAAGCATTAAAATTGATACCGCAAGGCGTCAAGTATACAGAAAAAACGAAAGAATCCGCCTTACGGGCATGGAATTTTCGCTTCTTGAACTTCTTGTTAATAATTCGGGTCAAGCATATTCGAGAAATGAAATTTTGCAGCATGTTTGGGCATACCCGCCTGACCACAGGATTGATACCCGTGTCGTGGATGTGCATATTTCAAGGCTTAGAAGCAAACTTGAAACAGACCCCACAAACCCCGAGTTAATATTAACCGCAAGGGGTATCGGCTATATGTATCAGAGGATAACTTAAAAAGTGGAAGAAAAAGATAATAAAGGTAATATAAGTGTTAGCAGCGATTCCAAGAATGTTCTTGTCATAGGTGTCATCCATGGCAGCGAGCCTCTTGGGGAATATTTTATAAACAAACATTTAAACCCTTCTCAAAAAAAAGAGGAAGAACTTGATGAGTTCGGGCATGCCCCTTGCGTTTCGTTTGTTTTGAGGGACGGAAAGGTAAAAAACAACTTGTATTATATTCCCCGCCTCAATTTTTGCAATACGAGAAAAAATAAAAACGGGGTTGACCTTAACAGGAATTTTCCTTCTAAAAACTGGGAAAAAACGGATAAAAATTCCGAGTATTTCGGGGGGGAAGAGCCGAATAGCGAAATTGAAACAAAATTCATCACGCTTTTAATGGACGCCATTAAATTTGATGCGATTATAACAATTCATGCTCCCTATAAGATTATTAACTTCGATGGTGATAACAATCCGCTTACTCTGCCCCTTGCGCAAAAAATATCAGAAATTCTGGGTTATCCGACAAAAAAAGAAATAGGCTATGCCACACCCGGAAGCCTCGGCTCATACGCAGGAAAAGATTTAAACATCCCAACCATTACAATAGAATATGATAAAGACAAGCCAAAAGAGGAGCTGGCGCCAAAGTTTGAAAAACTTTTCCGTTATTTGGAAGAAGAGTTTTAATTTATAATTTTTATTGATTAAGCGGGCGGATAAAACATATCCGGTTTCTTGCGCTTAATTTAGATTAAATTGTATAATAGATAAAGAGTGTATGTCAGGCTTCGGCGCTAAAGCCTTTCATATTATAAACAGGCTTACTTTTTTTATCAAACTGTTCCGCAAACTTTAAAATTTTATCTTCAGGAATTTCACCCTTCTTGCATAGTTTTTTTGCTTCGTCGTATATATTTTTTAAATCATTTTTTTTACATGTTGAAGAGCATGTATTCCAGCATGTTCTTGTAAATCCGCTCCCGTCCTGTTTTATAATATACCATTTGTTTGAATCAAGCGCATCTTTTTTAGCGAGATTTATAATAAAATTGCCCGCATTGTCAAATTTTGCATTAGCAGAGATGTTTGACGCAGTTTTTTCTTCGGGTTTTTGAGTTAACTTTTTATATTTCGGATGATCTTGACTGTATGTTGCCGAATTTGTTTCGGGAGTTTTTCCTATAGCTGAAATTGGCATTGTTTAACCTTTCTTATTTAAATAAAAACAAAAATACAAAAAAATTTGCTAACAAAAGATTTTATAATATAATTATGATAGTGATGTTTATAGCAGAAATTATAAGCTCATGCCCTGAAAAGCTTTTTATGCGGGGCAGGCAATAAACCTATCAAACATCCCGCAATTAAATCAAGTATTTTAAGGGCTTGTGGCGCAGTTGGTAGCGCAGGAGACTCTTAATCTTTTGGTCGTGGGTTCGAGTCCCACCAAGCCCAATCTTTAAAATCAAAACTCCGCTCTTAACCGAGCGGAAAACGTATATAAAAGCTTAGCCCCGCTATGGGAAACGGGGCAGGCGGTTCGGTTTCCGGTGAAGGGCATGGAGGTTTCTAAAACAGAGTTATATCATTATATGAATTTAATTTTAAAAACGTTAGATATATTTTAAAAACAAGGAGATGTTTTATGAAAAAATCTTTATTATTTTGCGTAATGCTTTTATCCGCCCCTGTTTTGGCTCAACAAAGTTCGGCTCCGGCGGATGTTTCAACCACAAACAACAGCAAACAGGAAATTATTAAAGAGGTTGCGCCCGTTTTGCCCGTTTCACAAAATGTACATCAGGCGCCCGTTGGTTCTTCGGCTTTAGTTCCCGCTATTCCTCAAAATTTTTCACCCGCAAAAGAAGAGGAAGGAACATCAATGATTTCAGACACAACAACAACGACAACAACAAGACAGCTTGTGCCTTTTACGGAAATGACAAACAGAGCCAAATTAAGACAGCAAAAGGTTCAAGAAATAGAACAGCAAAGGCTTGAAAATAAAAAAATGCTTGAGCAAAAAAGAGAAGAAATCCAAAATAAAATTGACGCCCAAAAAACTCAATATGAAAAACAACAGCAAGAGCGCACCAAAAAACGCAACGAAATACAAAAACAAAATGAAGCAAGAAAACAAGAGATAAAAAAAGAAATTGAAGGAATAAAGCAGAATACCTCCCAAAGCGTTAATAACCTTAAAAAGCAAACAGTAGAGGACATAAAAACAATTAAAACAAACACCGCAAACGATTTTACCAATCTAAAAAATCAGATTGCGCCTTCTGCTCCTCATAAATAGGCTCAAAATAAAAACCGTTTAAATTTAAAAAGCCCCTTTTTGGGGCTTTTTATATATCTTTAAAAATTTTTCCCAGCATATAAAGCGACCCGCAAAAGACAAAAAGCTCAAAATCTTCTTTTTTAATTACTTCTATCGGGTTTTTTATTTCTCTGAAATCTTTTGCATAAGGAAAATTTGAACAAAAATCTTCGTATGAAAGGGCATTTAAATAATCAAATTCGTAAAAATCGAATTCTATATGTTTGACAGAAGTTTTTAAATCAAGAAGAGTTTTTGCAATTTTTGAATAATCTTTATTTTTAAGACATCCAAAAACTATTTTTATGTTTTTTTCTTTGTGATATTTTTTTATATATTCAATAAGGGCTCTTGCTCCGTCAGGGTTATGGCACCCGTCTATAAGGACATTTTTGTTAAATATAATATTTTCATCCATTCTAAATTTCCATCGGACGGCTAAAAGGGCTTTTTTTATTGTGTCATCCGAAATTTCCGTTTTTAGTCTGCGTTTTACCCCCTCAATTCCAAGGAGCGCAAGTTTCAAGTTTTCTTTTTGAAAATCCCCCTTAAGAGCAAGTTTATACATGTCTGTAGAATCTATAACTTTTGAATCGTTGATTAAAACCCCTCCTCTTTTTTTTGCTTCTTCAGCTAAAGTTTTAAATCCTAAATTATTTTCTAAAAATGCGCAATAACACCCTTTTTTTATTATCCCCGCTTTTTCCTGCGCAATTTTTTCAATAGTTTCTCCAAGAATTTCTTTATGGTCGTATGATATTGAAGTAATGATTGAAATTAAAGGTTTTTTGATTATATTTGTCGCATCAAGCCTTCCCCCGAGCCCCGTTTCAAGTATTCCTATTTCGACATTATTTTTTTTAAAAAATAAGAAGCAAATAACGGTTAACATTTCAAATTCGCTAAGCCCGATGTTGTACTTTTTATCTATAGCCGCAACCTCACCGATTAAAAGTTCAAGTTCATCCTCTTTGATATTTTCCCCTTGCACTCTGAATCTTTCCGTATATGAAAAAAGGTGGGGGCTGGTATATTTCCCTATGTTATATTTCTTATCTTCAAGAAGAATACTTTCTATCATGGCGCACACAGACCCTTTGCCGTTTGTACCCGCCACATGGATAAATTCTATGTTGTATTCCGGATGATTAAGAATATCAAGCGCTTTTTCAACCCGACAGAGCCCGGGGGTGATTTTAAATTTTTCCGTGTCAAATAAAATTTCTGTTCCGCTTTTCACTTAACCGCCTCAAAAACAAAATCCGTTATTTTTTGTGTTCCGTATTCAAACCCCTCTCCCAGCTCTTTTGCGCATTTTCTTAATTCTTCATATTTTTCTTTGGAATTTAAAATTGAATCAATTGTATCAAGGGGTAAATCACTTTCAAGGTCGGAATCTTCAATGTATAAAGCGGCATTTTTATTGACTATCGCTTTTGCATTGAATCTTTGATGGTCTGCTGCGGCATAAGGATACGGAACAAGAATGGAAGGCTGTTTTGCGGATAAAATCTCGGAAATGCTTATTGAGCCCGCTCTGGAAACGATTAAATCCGCCGCAAGAATTGGAATTGACATATCTTCAAAATAAGGCTCTATTCTTGTGTTATCGGGGATGTTCAAATTTTTTACGATTTCATCGTAGTGCTTTTTTCCCGTTTGAAGAATAATTTTAATATCCTCTCTTTCCCTGAATTTTTCAATTGCCCTGAGTGCCATTTTATTAATGGTTTTTGCGCCCTGCGAACCGCCCATGATTAAAATTAAAAATTCGTCTTTTATGTTGAGTTTTTCTCTTGCTTCCTGTTTTGTAACCGTGAAAAATCCCTTTCTGACGGGGTTTTTATAGTGGCGGATATTTTCGGCTTTGATATGTTTTTCAGCTTCCTCAAACGCAAGGTTTACCCCGTATGCCCCTTTGGCAAAACTTCTGGTTACAATTCCCGGATAGCAGTCGCTGTCATGCAGGACATAGGGAACTTTAAACAGCTTTGCGCCGAACAAAACAGGCGCACAAACATACCCGCCCGTTGCAAAAACAACATCGGGCTTATATTTTAAAAAGAAAAAAAGCGCCTTTAAAACGGATATAAAAAGGCATATTCCCCATTTAAAAAATTTAAGGCTGAATTTTCTCGGCATTCCAAAAACCGGCGTTGACAAAAAATTAAAACCGTTATTAAGAGCTATTTTGTACTCCAGGTTTTTTTTATTTCCTATATAAAAAATATTCTCTTTTTTTGCTTTACGATTTAAAATTTCCTGTATCACGGAAACGGCAGGATATATATGTCCTCCGGTCCCTCCGCCCGTTATAAAAAATTTTTTATCCGATATATCTTTGTTCATTGTAAGGTCTTATCCTTTGCACTCTTTTTTTTGAAATATTTAATAAAACTCCGAGCATACATAACGAAATAAATAAGGAGCTTCCCCCGTAACTTATAAAAGGAAGGGGAATTCCCGTTGCAGGAAGTGCGGAACTTGCAACTGACATATTCATCAGGGCTTGAAAACCGATAGAAAAAGTAATTCCTACACTCACAAGCTTGCCGAACATATCAGGGCTTCTTGAAGCTATAACAAACCCCCTCTGTACGAAAAGCGCAAACAGGCAAATTATGAAAAAGCACCCTAAAAACCCGAACTCTTCCGCAATTACGGCAAAAATAAAGTCTGTATGTCCTTCAGGAAGCCATGACAGTTTTTGTTTTGAATTTCCGTACCCCACCCCGAAAAACCCGCCCGAAGCAAACGCAATCAAGGATTGGATTATGTTATATCCCGCATTCAAAGGGTCTTTATTCGGGTCAAGCCACACAAGAATCCTTTGTTTCTGATAATCCCTTATAAATAAAGAAGCAAGCCCGAAAAGACCTGCGAAGCCGAGCAAAATCTGTTTGGCGGAACCTCCGCCCGACATATAATAAATTGCAATCGACGTCATAAAAAGAAGGATAATCATTGATAAATTCGGTTGTTTGTATATAAAAAGAACCATCAACAGAAAAATCACATAGTAGGGGAATTTGCGTGGCTCAAAAATATTTGTATTTTTGGAAAAAATTGCCGCAAACATTAGAATAACGGCAGGTTTTGCAAATTCGGAAGGCTGAAATTGTAAAGGCCCGAACACAAACCACCTTTTTGCGCCGTTTACGGTTAAGCCAAACTGGGTAAACTGAACAAGAACAAGCAAAATCAAAACAAAAATCGGAATGGACATTGAATAGCTTTTTAAATTTTTATAGTCGTATTTTGCAAAAAATCCCGCTCCGAAAACCCCCGCAACAAGCCAGATAAACTGTTTTATCGTAAAATGGAGCGGGTTTAGCCCTTCTGCTACCGCTTTGGATGAGCCTGCGGAAAATATTGCCATAATCCCGATTATTACAAGAAAAATTGTTACAATCACAAGGGTTCTGTCCGGAGGCGAGATAATATAGCCGCTCCCCCCCGAGATATTATTTAGGCTCTCTTTTTTGTAAGACATAATTCTTAAAACATTCTCCCCTTGCTTCAAAATTTTTAAACATGTCAAAACTTGCGCATGCCGGCGAAAACAGAACTATATCCGGACTTTCGCTTCCCGCTTCGTCAATTGCTTCATAAAGCGTTTTTTTAATTTTTATATTATTAAATCCGGCGTTTCTAAGCTCTTTTTCAAAACGCAGTGCGGCTTCCCCGATCAAAACAACTTTTTCGATATTTTCTTTTATAAGCCTTACAAATTCGTCTAACGAAGTGTTTTTATCTCTTCCGCCCGCAATAAGAACGGTTCTTTTATTGGGAAAAGACGTAATGGCAACATTTGAAGCCTCGGGGTTGGTTCCTTTCGAGTCGTTATAATATGAAGTTTTTCCGATTGTTGCAGTATATTCAAGCCTGTGTTCGGGTGCTTTAAATTCTTTAACGGCATTTTTAATTGTTTCATTGTCTAATCCGCAAAGTTTGGCAGCTATAATCGAGCTCATGATATTTTGATAGTTGTGATTTCCTTTAAGCAAAATTTCATCCGTTGAAATAATTTTTTCGTCTTGGAAATAAATTACTCCCGAATCAAGAAAGCAGGAATTTTTAAAGTCGGTTTTATTTAAAGAAAAATAGTAAAGTTTTGCCTTAATTTCGTCTTTAAAAGTTTTTGTATAAGGGTCATCGTAATTTAAAATTACGTAAGAGTCGCCGTTTGCCCTTTTTAAAATATCGGTTTTATCTTTAATATACCCTTCCATTCCGTTATGCCAAGAAAGATGATCGGGGGTAATGTTACTGAGGATTGAAATTTTCGGGGTCAGTTTTTTGGAATAATGGAGCTGATAAGAACTTGCTTCAACAACAAGGTAATCAGGGTTTTCGTTTGCTAAAACTCCCAAGGGGGGCGCCCCGATATTTCCCGTATAAGGAGCGTTAAATTTTTTGGATAAAATGTGCGATGTGAGCATTGTCGTTGTGGTTTTGCCGTTTGTGCCCGTAATTAAAACCATTTTGTCCTGATAATTTAAATTTACCCCCGCAAACTCAATGTCTGAATATACAGGGCATTTGAGGTTTGCTACAACAGGGGTTGTGTCTTTAATAGAAGGGGAAACAACTGCAAAATCAGCATCTTTTAAAAAATCTTCGCTGTGCCCTTGAAATTCGATTTTAACCCCTAATTTTTCAAGCGCCTCAAGTTCTTTTACATCGTCGGGCTTTTCGCCTGATTCTGTTATATATACCCGAGCCCCGTTTTTTGCAAAATATTCGGCGCTTTTTTTGCCCGTTAAAGAAAATCCTATTATTAAAACTTTTTTATTTTTAATTTCCATTATACCCCCCTACATTTTGCCCGCCAATAATAATTTCTGTGCAAAAAATCCCCAAACGGCAATGATTCCTCCAAGTGCGGAGATTATACAAAATGTGTTCACTATTTTTTTCTCGCTCCAGCCTAAAAGTTCAAAATGGTGATGAACGGGGCTCATTTTAAATATTCTCTTCCCCGTCAATTTAAAACTTGTAACTTGAAGCATAACCGATAAAGTTTCGCAGATAAAAACAACGGCGATTAAAATAAGCCAAATTTCAAATTTGCCCATAATGGCAACCGTTGCAAGCATACCCCCCAGAGCAAGAGAACCGGTATCTCCCATAAAAATTTTAGCGGGAGTTTTATTAAAATATAAAAATCCGGCGCTTGCAGCACTTGCGGCAATTGAAATAATTGCAAGGTCCTCATATCCTCCGAGCTTGCAAATAATTGCGCAGGCAAGAAACGCAAAAAACGAACATCCCGCAGCAAGTCCGTCTAAACCGTCCGTTAAATTAAGCGCATTTGAGGAGCCTACAATCATAAAAACGGCAAAAAACGGGTATAAATATCCAAGCTCGATGTTAAAACCTAAAAATGTCAAGTTGGCCTGATTCTGAAAGATAAGATAAAACGAGGGAAGCATTGAAACCGCTATTTGAAGCGCAAGCTTGGCTTTCGGGCTTAACCCTTCATTTTGCTTTCCCTTAATTTTCTTAATATCATCCTCGAATCCGGTAAACATATAAAAAACAAGAGTCATGAGAACAATAAGCGCCCTTGTGGTCAACTGCTGCGCCATAAAAAGCGCAATAAGGGAACCTGCAATGATAGAGAGAACAATAAAAACTCCGCCTGTTGTCGGGGTTTTATTTTTCTTTGCATGAAGCATTTGAACTTCTTCTCTTATGTATTGCCCGTACATTTTCTTTTTCATAAACGCAAGATAAGGAACCCCGGATAAAAGGGTTAAAGTAAGGGTTATTAAACCTGCAACCGCAATCATTATCATATTTTTTTCACCATTTCCATAATTTCTTCAAATTTCATAAATCTTGAAGCCTTTAAAAGCACTATAGTCCCCTTTTTAAAATTTTCAGCGATATATTTTGCGCACTCCTCGTTTGTTTCAAAGCTCTTTCCGTCAAACATGCTTGTTTTTAAAATATATTTGGCAAGCTCGCCCACGGTTAAAATTTCAAAATTAATGTCCGACTCTTTATAAGAAAAAAGGAATTCTCCGATTTGCTTGTGGTAGGTGATTGAATCTTTCCCAAGCTCTCCCATATCGCCTAAAACAAGCGCCATAGGGGGTTTATTTACCGAAAGAAAAGTTTTAATTGCGGCTTTCATAGACTCCGGATTAGCATTATAGCTGTCGTTTATAAATTTTATTCCCTTAATTTCCGATTCTTCCCAGCGCTTTTCAATGGATTTGAAATTTAAAAGCCCCTTTTTAATGTTTTTAATCGGAATGTTTGCTTTTTTGGCGGTTTCTATGACAAGAAGGGCGTTTTGCACGTTGTGTTCCCCTTCAATTTTGAGTTTAAAGGTTTCATTTTCATATTCAAAGGCGGTTTCCCCTTTTTTAATTTGAATATTTTTACAATCTTTCAAAGATATAAAAATTTTTTCTCCTTCAAATTTAAGATTTCTTTTTATGTTGTCCGAATCGGGAGAGATAACCGCCCCGTTTTTATTCAGATGAATTCCGATTTCGCATTTTGCAACAGCAATATTTTCAACCGTGCCGAGAAGCTCCACATGCGCAGTTCCGACATTTGTAATTATTCCGTAATCGGGCTTTGAATATGAGCCTAAAAGCTCAATTTCCCCTAAGTTCCTCATTCCCATTTCTAAAACAAGAGCCTCGGTATCTTCGGGCATTGAAAAAAATGTCTGGCAGAGCCCGATTTCATTGTTATGGTTAAGGGCTGTTTTATGAGTTTTATATTTGGTCGAAAGCACCGAATATAACATTTCTTTTACGGTTGTTTTGCCGGAGGAGCCCGTTACGGCAAAGACTATAGGGTTAATTTGATTTCTTATATATCTTGCAAGCTTTAAATAAGCAACAAGTGTATTTTCAACGTATATGATAAATTCCGCTTCATTTGAAAGTTTATTTTTGTCCTGAGTAAAATATCCTTTTGCCCCAAAATTTAAAGCGTCATCTATAAATGAGTGTCCGTCATAATTTTCCCCTCTTAAAGGAAGATAAAAATCATCTTTTTTTATTTTTCTTGTGTCCGTTGAAATTGAAAAGAGCCGACCGGCCGATAAATCTCCTTTCAACAAAATTCCATCGGTATTTTTAATTATATCCTTAACGCTAAATCGCATTCAACCCCCGTTTTAAGGTTTGTCCTGCCAGAAGATGTGCATAAATCTATTGTAAATCAAACAGATATTGATGTAAAATAAATTTTATGAAAAATATACAATTTGTTCCGATAGATAACCGCCCGATTACATATTCTTTAACGGGGCAGATATGCGCAATTTATAAAGAAATAAATCTTTTTATGCCTGATATATCTTATTTAGGTGGGTTAAACACCGGTGCGGATACTGAAAGCATTTTAAATTGGCTCAAACAAAACAATACTTCCGATTTATTAATTCTCTCTCTTGATACGCTCGCATACGGGGGGCTTGTTTTGTCAAGAAGAAGCAAAGAAACCTCAGATTGTATTAAATCACGGGTTATGAAGCTTGCAGACATCATAAAAGAAAAAAAGAAAAAGAATCCTGATTGTAAAGTTTACGCAACTTCGAGCATAATGCGCATATCAAATAACAATCAAAATGAAGAAGAAAAAGAATGGTGGAAAGATTACGGAAAGAAAGTTTTTCAATATTCGTACAATTTGCACAAAGCCCGCATTTCAGGAAAAGAGGAGCCAAAACCCGATATACCGGAATATATTTTAGATGATTATTTTCAAACAAGAAAAAGAAACTTTGAAATAAACAAGCTTTATCTTGATTTATCGGATGATTCCGTTTTTGATTTTTTGATTTTTTCAAAAGACGACACGGGGCAATACGGGCTTAATGTTGAAGAAGCGCAAGCGCTTGAAGATGAAATCGGAAGAAGAAATTTAAACGCAATCGTAAAAACGGGAGCGGATGAAATTCCTCTCGGGCTTTTATTAAGGGGGGTTGCTCAGGATATTCCCCTAAAAATTAAAACGGTATATTCCGCCCCAAACAGCGTCGACAAAATTTCAAGATACGAGGATATATCGGTGCAATCTTGTGTTGAAGCGCAAATTAAAATCGGGGTTCCAAGTGCAAAAATTATAAATGGTAACGAGGCTAAAAGTTCAACATCAGACGATTTTGACCTTATTTTTTATATAAATAATTTTGAAAATACTCAGGGCGACCTTGTTTTTTGCGATATTATAAATTCTTGCAAAAAAAATTTTGCGGGGTTTAATTCCCCTTATTTTATTTCGGATATAAACAATGCAAACGGGGCGGACAATTCCCTTGCAGAGCAAATTTTATCCCGAAAAGGCGATAATAATTTTCTTGGTTATTCAGGGTATAACACCTCGGCAAATTCAACAGGCTCTGCGCTTGCAATCGGGGTTTTGGCTTATCTTGCAAAAAAGAACAACAGGTTTGATGAAATTGCCTTTAAAAAACTTTTGGCGGTAAGGTTTTTGGATGATTGGGCTTATCAGGCAAATATCAGAAAAAATATCAGAGGAAGCAAAAATTTTGTAAAAGCACTTGAAGATAACAGACAAGAGTTTGTTCATTATGAGAAATTGATTAAAGATTTTGTCGGACTGGATTTTGAAGCGGAATATTTTTTGCCTTGGGAAAGAAGCTTTGAGATTGGAATTAACATAGGGAGATTGCATGAAAATAAAATTTGAAAAGTGGCAGGGGCTTGGGAACGACTTTATTATTTTGGAGGATGTAAAAGCGACGGGCGAGCTTGCAAAAGAGCTTTGTAACAGGAATTTTGGAATAGGGGCGGACGGTTTATTCAGCGTTAAAAAAAACTCAAATGCGGATATAGCATGGGATTTTTATAATTCGGACGGCTCAATTGCGCAAATGTGCGGCAACGGAATAAGATGTTTTGCAAAATATGTTTTTGACAAAGGACTTTTGAAAAAAAATAAATTTTCGGTTATGACATTAAGGGGGGTTGTCATACCGGAAATTTTAGAAAATGGCATGGTAAAAGTCGATATGAATAAGCCCGTTTTTGAGGCTTCAAAAATTCCCGTTAACGTATCTGACCCGCTAGATTTTGAGGTTCTCGGATATAAAGCCTGTGCCATAAGCATGGGCAACCCGCATTGCCTCATATTTACGGAGGATAACGGCGAAGAACTTGCAAAAAGGGACGGGGCAAAAATTGAAGCCTCTCCGCTGTTTCCTGAAAAAACCAATGTCGAGTTTATAAACATAATAAACAGAAATAAAATCAAAGTTAATGTATGGGAAAGAGGCTGCGGAATAACGCTTGCATGCGGCACGGGGGCTTGCGCATCCGTTGCGGCGGGGGTTAAAAAGGGGCTTGTTGATGACAATGCTGAAGTTGTTCTTCCCGGAGGTTCTTTATTTATAGAGTGGAAGGGCGAAAATGTTTTTATGACCGGTCCCGCCCAAAAAAGTTTTGAAGGGGTTTATTTTCACAAAAATTAACCCCCGCTTGTATCTAAAAAATGTTTGTGTTAGGCTTAATTTTGCTATAAAAAATAAGGAAGAGAAAATGGGAAAATACGAATTATTATCAGCAATTAAACCAAATCTTGATAATGATGAAGCAGATAAAGTTGTTGCAAAGATTGAAGAAACCGTTCAAAATTTAGGCGGGAGCGTTCTTGATACCGAAAAAATGGGAAGAAAAAAGACCGCATACGATATACAGGGTTTTAGGGACAGCTATTTTGTCGTCCAAGTCATGAATCTTTCCGAGGACAAAGTTGTTGACCTTAAAAGACAGTTAAGACTTAATGAAAACGTTATAAGAACTATATTTACAAAAATTAAGAAGGCTTAAGTAATATGTCGCTTGCAAAAATTGTTGTAACAGGAAAAGTGGTTAAAAATCCCGAAAAAAGGTTTACTCAAAATAACCTTGCCGTTACAAGCCTGATAGTCGATATAAACTCGCAGGATGAAACTTTGGTAAGGGTTTCTGCTGTCGGCAATTTGGCGGAGAGGACGGCTGATACCGTGTCTATGGGGGACACCGTTATTGTCGACGGGAGATTACAGATGGAAACGGTTAAAACAACAACCGGACGCGAAAGAAAAGTTGCAACGATAAATGCTTCAAATGTAGAAAAAATATCAACTCAGGACACTCCCCCTGCCCCACCGCCCAAAAAAGATACTGTTGTTCAGTTTTCTACAGAAGAAATTGCGGAAGATTTAATTGATCCTGATGAAATTCCGTTTTAATCAGTTTTAAAAAGTGTATAAAAAATAAAGGAAAACAAAATGGCAAAAGATTTAAAAGATAACAAAAAGAAAAAAAGCTGCAGTTTTTGCGCCGACAAAATCGAAACCGTAGACTATAAAGACACATCGAAATTAAAACGTTTCTTGTCTGAAGCGGGAAAAATTCTCCCGAGAAGAATTACCGGAACATGCGCTCTGCATCAAAGAAAGCTTTCTGTGGCGGTTAAAAAAGCAAGAGAATCGTCATTGATGGCGTATGTTTTTGAAAATTAATTTTTTAGATAAGCCGCTTTGCGCTTTTGACAGTTTTATATCTGTTTAAATACAAAAACCCCTTAAAATAAGGGGTTTTTTGTAGGACATCCAAAAAAAGCTATTAATGCTTTTTATGCACATGGCGGGGGGGGGGGGGGGGGGGGGGGGGGGGGGGGGGGGGGGGGGGGGGGGGGG
>CAYUWO010000029.1:0-16712 GCA_964448535.1 uncultured Gammaproteobacteria bacterium
ATTGAAATGCCAAATTGGGTTATCAACCTTTCGATTTCTTTAAATATAACTTTGTGAATTGTGCTTTTGATGTTTTCCCTATACGTTCAAAAGCCTCTTGAGCTGGCGTCTTTCCCTTCAATTATACTTATTGGGACAATGTTCCGTCTGGTTTTATCAATCGCATCTACCCGTCTTATTTTAGCAAAAGGGGACGCGGGAGAAGTTGTCCATGCGTTCGGACAGTTTGTAACGGGCGGTAACATGGTTGTCGGCGGGGTTATCTTTTTGATTATTACTGTTGTTCAATTTATGGTAATTACTAAAGGTGCGGAACGTATTGCCGAAGTTTCGGCAAGGTTTGCGCTTGATGCCATGCCCGGCAAACAGATGACAATTGATGCGGATTTCAACCAAGGTCTTATATCTCCTGAGGAGGCAGTCAAAAGAAGAGAGGACCTTCAAAGAGAATCTTCTCTTTTTGGTTCAATGGACGGTGCTATGAAGTTCGTAAAAGGAGATACGATTGCGGGCATTATTATTGCCGTTATAAACATCATAGGCGGGTTAATCATCGGGGTTGTGATTAATCAAATGCCTTTGGCAGACGCAGTTTCAAGGTATACAATCTTAACTATAGGCGACGGTTTATCTTCCCAATTACCCTCCCTTTTAATGGCAATTTCATCAGGTATCGTGATGACCCGTTCAACCGGCGCCAGTACATCTTTGGGCAAAGATGTTTCTTTGCAGATTTTATCAAAGCCTCAAGCGCTTTTTTTAGCCTGCGGCTTCCTTTTATTCATTGCTCTTACAAGCGGGATAACCGGTTTGCCTTGGTGGCCGTTTGTTCTGTTTTCCGCAGCTCTTATATTTGCCGCAATTCAAGTCCTTGTAAATCAGGATGTTCAGGCTCAACTGGGGCAACTTGATGCGGTGAGAAAAAATATGCAAGATTTGGTTAACCCGAATAAAATGTATGAACGCTTGGGGGTAGATGTTTTGAGCTTACAGGTAGGCCCCGGACTTTTAATTATTGCAGACCCCGATCAAGACGGTCAGCTTCTTGCAAAAATTGCTGCTCTTCGTCAAAGAGTAACCGATGAATTGGGATATATTATCCCCAATATAAGAATTATGGATTCTTCCGCCATAAAAGATAACGAGTATATGATTGCCATCAGGGGAAATACGGTTGCAACCGGAGTTGTTTACCCTTCAAAATTTATGGTTATAGCTGACCAGTGGGAAGCTATGGGCAAAAAAGTTCCCGATAACGTTATTGTGTCGGTTGACCCGACTTACCAGTCGCAAGCCTATTGGATCGACCCCCAATATATTGACCGCGGGTCTAAAATTGTTGCGGTGGATGCGGTTGATGTAATTATTACTCACCTTCAAGACTGCGTCAGAAAATACGTTGATGAAGTTATGACAAAAACAGATGTTTTAAAACTTATGGAACTTGTTAAATCTCAAGACCCTACACTTGTAAACGACCTTGTTCCGACAATCATATCAACCTCCGATTTAAGAAAAATTTTTGTAAATCTTATCAGAGAAAAGGTTTCAATCAAAGACATTATATTTATTTTTGAAAGGCTTTGCGATTATGCAAGGTTTTCAAAAGAGCCCGATATTTTGTCAGAAAGGCTCAGAGCCGCCTTGGGGCGCCAAATATGCCTTCAAAACTGTAATAAAGATAAGGTTCTGTATGCTCTTACACTATCGGGCGATTGGGAAAAAACGCTTGATGATTCATGCCAAAGAACAGAACTCGGCACAATGTTTTTATTAAACCCCATGCAGGTTCAAGAACTCATTGAAACAACCGCAAATACTCTTATGAAAGCTCATCAGGCGGTCGGCGTCCAGCCCGTTATTTTGTGTTCCCCGCGAATCAGGCTTCCTCTCTATCAAATGCTTGAACGTCATATTCCGACTATTGTTGTTATTTCTTATTCAGAGCTTATAACCGATATAAGAGTTGAAGCAATTGACACAATAGGAGAAGGATACTAATCCGCAAAAAGAGGGTTAATTCAAAGTATCCTCTCTAAATTTCCATAGGTTTCAAATTTTTCGAAACTTCAAAATGAGCTTCGGTTGAATTTTTAATATCATCAAGCGTAAACTCGGGGTTAATTTCGGTTAGGGTTAAAACTTTGTTTATAAATTCAAAAACGCACCTTTCGGTTATAATCAGGTCAACTTCGCCGTATGCGGTTAACGGCAGGGAGCATTTTTCGACAATTTTAATTTGCCCTTTTGATGTATGCTCCATAGCAACAATTACCCTTTTTGACCCTACAACAAGGTCCATTGAACCCCCGATACCGGGGATAAATTTATTCGGAATAAGCCAACTTGCAAGGCTTCCGTCCTCGTCGACCTGAAGCGCCCCTAAGACGGTAACATCAATATGTCCGCCCCTCATCATCATAAATGCCATTGAAGAATCAAAAAAACAGCCGCCCGTTTTAATTTCGGACGGGGTTCCGCCCGAGTTTATGATTTTTCTATTTTCGCTTAAATCAAGGTTTTTTCCAAGCCCCAAAACTCCGTTCTCAGAGTTTATAATAACACGGATGTCATCCGGAATATAATTGGCAGCTTCATTGGGCAGCCCTATTCCAAGGGTTACGACATCTCCGTCTTTAAATTCTTTTGCGACTCTTTTACCTATTATTTCTTTTATTTTTTCTCTTGAAAAAACGGTATTTGTCTGAAAGGACATTTTATCCTTCCTTCTTTACTATGTAATCTATAAAAATGCCGGGTATAACAACTTCGTTAGGGTCAAGCGCCTCAACAATTTCATCTGCCTGAACAATAACAACATCCGCTGCTGCAGCCATTGTCGGGTTAAAGTTTCTTGTCGTCCCTTCAAAAGTTACATTTCCGTATTTATCGGCTCTTGTTCCGTAAATAAAGGCAAAATCCGCACCTAAGGGCTCTTCAAAAATAAATTTTTTGCCTTTAACCGTATATGTTTTTTTGCCTTTTTCCAAAATAGTGCCAACGCCCGTCGGGGTTAAAATTCCTCCGAGCCCTGCTCCTTGCGCCCTGATTTTTTCGACAAGCGTGCCCATTGGTATAATTTCGACTTCAATTTCTTTATTCATCATTTTTTTGCCTGTTATAGGGTTTGTGCCTATATGGGTCGTGATGACTTTTTTAACCTTGTCTGTGCCAATCAATTTGCCTTTGTCTTTATCGGGGTAAGAAGTGTCGTTGCATATAACAGTTAAATCTTTGGCGTTTGTTTTAATCAGCGCTTCAATGATTTTATCCGGAACACCGCAATCCAAAAACCCTCCAATCATAATGGAAGCTCCGCTGTTTATAAGCCCTGCGGCATCTTTTGCAGAAATAATTTTTTTCAAAACTTTCCCCTTAAAAACATAATTTATAGAATAATATTACCATACAATATCTATAAATTATGTTTTTTAAGGCAAATCGTTTCTTTTTTTAACATCCCTATACTTCCATTTTCTCAAGTTCCAGCCTGATGGAATTTAACTGCTTTGTATCAGAGTCTAAATTCGGTTTTTCATGGAACTTAACAATTCTTACAGGTTCGCCGTTTTTATCGTATGTTGTTTTTTCATACGCCTCTTCGTCTTTATACTTTCTTACAATAGTCGGTTTTTCTGCTCCGGCGGGATAATAAGATTCTTCCGCCTTGCCGTCCTCTTTTAAGCTGACAATTCTCCTTGAGCCGTTTTCGGTTATTATACCTTGCTGTACCATTTCTCCTTTTTCGTTATACGCAGATATTGCACGTATAGCACCGTTGATATATTTTTTCGCTATAGCCATTTGTCCGTTTTTATTGTATTCGATGTCATATACAATATCTTGGGACGGGTCAGCACTTTTTCTTATGGCATGGCTTCTTTTACCGGAATCATCAAATTTAACTGCTTCTTCTAAAAACCCTCTTGAATATGCACATTTAGAATTCATTTTCGTATGCTCCGATATAGGGGTTCTTCCGTTAGGATAAAAATCGGTTACAACGGCGGAAACCACCTCTTTTGGTTTTAGCCCGAGAGCATCTCCCGTAAATTTTTCATTTTCTTCTTTTGAACCGTTTGTCATATTAACCAATTCGGTTCTGCTTAAATTTCCCTTTTCGTCATAAAATTCTTTATAAATGCCGTATCCTGAAATTTCTTGATACTGTTTTGTATATTCGCCTTTCAGGGTGCCTTCTCTGTTGAGTTTATATATTTTCCCGTCTTTAAAATCGGGTGATTTTAAAAGCACTGATGTTTTATTTCCGTCTTTATTATAAAAAGAATTTACCTCGGTGTTGTTATACGCTTCTCTCGTAACACCGTTAAACGGCTTTCCGTTAATGTTTGCAATGCCGAATGGTGTGCTTCCGCCCTGTTTATCAAAGGCGCTTATTGAAATTGTAGGCAGTGCCTCTTTTTTTGCGGGCTCTGCTGCCTGTTTAGCGGTTTCTTTTACGGTTTGTTGATTTTTTGGCGACGGGGGCGTACATCCCTTAAATTTAACACCGTCGGCAAATTTTATACTTGATACTTGCATACACTTCCTTCCTTCTCGAATAATTATAACATATAAAGTAATTATTACAAAAAAAATTGCCATGGCAAAAAAATTAATCATATCCGATTGCATTTAATCTGTTATCTAATGTGTGTAATTACCTGTTGAATCAGAATAAGGGATGAAATTTTATAAGGATTTATTTAATGGCGAGAAGGAATTTCATATTAACCCTGCTTTTTATTGTTATATTAAACCCCCCTGTTTTTGCGCAAAAATACCCTGATTTTGCACAACAGTATTTAGGAGAAGACAAGTTTGAAAATTTTAACAGAAAAATGTTTTTGTTTAACGGAGCTTTAAATAAGTTCGCAATTCGCCCCGTAACGGTTGTTTGGTCGCTTGTAGTGCCAAAATACGGAATGGAGAGATTGAAATGTGCTTATTCAAATATTTTATACCCGAGAAGACTTGTAAGCTCACTTGTTCAAAAAGATTTTAAAGCTGCAGGGCGAGCAACGGCAAGGTTTTTAACCAATTCTACTTTGGGGCTTGGGGGGATGTTTGACCCCGCTAAGAAAATATTTAAAATGGAGCCTGTCAGTGAGGATATGGAACAGGCTTTTGCAAAATTAAAAGTAAAATCTGGCCCCTATCTTGTTGTTCCCGTTTTATCTTCTTCAACCCCAAGGGGGCTTTTAGGGCGAGCCTTTGATTCTGCGCTCGACCCCACTTCATACGTAGGCTCCCCCATAATTGGCGCGGTTAAAGCGGGTTTTACAATAAATAACGCAACGTATGCTCAACCTCTTATAAAAACCTTTGAAAACAGCTATATCGACCCTTATGACGTTGCAAAGAAGGCTTACGGAATATCGGTTGCAATTATGAATGCAAATTTGGACAGAAAAGAAGAATTGCAGGAGAAAACAAATAAAAGCACATATTTGGATAATAACATTGCTTTATATGAAATTAGCGACAACGATTTGTCGGAGCTTGTCGAAAATATTGAATACCAAACATTTGATAAAAAAATCTTAAATGTAAGCGAAACGGAAACCGCACCGTCAATTAAAGGGCATGCAAGCACCGATGAAATTATATACGAAAATGATCTTGTTCCGGATATTATCTTAAAAGATTTTAACCCTATGCACCCTGTTATAGATTCCATGAGAACCGCTTTATTTGATTTGGAGGGAGTGGACGAATCCTTTTGGGGTGAGATGTCCCCTTGGAACAGATGTTTTAAAAACAGAATTAAAACAGGTTATGTTCAGCTTGCGGAGGATAAAGAAAAATACCGCTACAAATATATTATGCAAAAAGATAAAAACGCTCCTATTGCAATAATTTATCCTTCGGTGGGCGAGGGGGTAGACTCTCATCATTCGGTTATTTTTGCAAAATTATTTTACGATGAAGGATATTCGGTTGTTATCCAAGGAAGCGCATTTCATCACAGTTTTATAAAAAGCTTGCGGGAAGATTACAAACCCGGCATACCCGTTAATGACGTTAAATATTTAAGAGAAGCTACGGATAAAATCGTTAAAAATTTAGAGAGCAAATACGGAACGCAATTTAAAAACAAAGTTGTTTTCGGAACTTCATTCGGGGCAATGTCTGCGCTTTTTCTTGCCGACCTTGAAGCAAAAGACAACAAATTAAACATTACAAAATTTATATCCGTAAATCCTCCGATTGAGCTGTTGTATGCAATGGATGTAATTGACGAAAACAGCGAGGAGTGGAATAAAAACCCTGACAGCATAAAAGAAGATGCGCTTGTTGCGGCGGCAAAAGTGTTAAAATCGGCACAGATGAAAGAGGACGGAGAATTTGATTTAAATGCCTTTCCTTTCAGTGTGCAGGAAGCAAAGCTTATAACGGGTTTTGTTCTTCATCAGAAATTATCGGATGTTTTATTTGCAATAGAAAATATTCCCGTCAATAAAAAGACTGATTTTTATCAAAAAGTTAATGATATGAATTATAAAGACTATGCGCTAAAATATCTGACGGATAAAAACCATCCGACATTGGCGGATTTTTCAAACAATGCGAGCCTCCATGCAATAAAAGATTATCTGAAATCCAATCAAAATTACAGAATTTATCATTCTCTTGATGATTATCTCGTTAATATATCCCAGCTAAAACAGCTAAAAAGCTATGCAAAAGAAAAATTAACCCTGATAGACAAGGGCTCGCATTTAGGGTTTTTATACAGGAATGAATTTATTGAAGATTTAAGAAAAGAAATTTCTCTAAAAGAAAAACCTAAGCTTTAATTTTTTTGTTAGAATTTTTGTATGGATATATTTTTTATAAGAAAAAAAGAGTTTTTTAAAAAAAGAAGAAAGGAACTCACTTTTTTTGAAGATAACGGTTTAAAATCGGAAAAAAGAAGGCTCGACAGGGCGGCTTCAAGATTTATTATAAATTTTGCCTGCAAAAATTTTTATAAAACAGAGGCGGGCGAAATCATCACGGTTAACAATAAACCTCTGATAAAAGATTCTCCGCTTCATTTTTCCGTTTCACATTCAAATGATATTGTTGCCGTTCTTTTTGATAAAGATGAGGTCGGTTTTGACATAGAAATTATAAAAAAACGAAACATTCAAAGTTTTTCAAATTATTTTAAAAGAGAGTTCGGCTCTCTGAACGATTTTTATGAATTTTGGACAAAATATGAAGCTTCGATAAAATTAGGCACAAAAGTTAACAAAGATTTGACATTTAAATTTGAAGATTATATGCTGTCAATAGCAGCAAAGGGAGAAATCTCCCCCGTTTGCTTTTATGAAATAGGCGAGGACTTATGTTTAAAAAAATCGGAATCATACTTCTTATTTTCTCATTCATTATAATTTTTCAAAATGAAAGCCGTGCTTTTTGGTTTCAAAAACGGCAAAACATTATACAGCCTCCAAAAGAGTTTGTTTTTGCGCCCGTTAATATAATTGAGGGAAACAGAGTCTGGACCGGCACGTTTCAACTTGTTTGGAACGATTTACAAAACGAAATTTTAAAAATGCCGATTGAATTTTCGGGAACAAAATCCGAGCTTGCAGACGATTTAAACAAGCAAGGGTTTAATTCTTCCCTTTTATCTTTTGAATCTTATTATAAAAAATACGGGCAAATTTCTTTAAAATTAAAAAAAGAAATTGAACAAGAAATCGAGAAAAAATTTAACGAAAAAAGCAGCATTCTTGACTCGGTTAACTGGAATTCGGACGGAATGCTCGTGTATGCTATGTTAAAAAAAGATTTTAAATTTCAAAAAGAGTTTAAAATGTTATCATTAGGCGAATTTGGAGATAAAAAAGTTAAATTTTTCGGCATATCGAAAAATTCTGACGAAGCAGAGCTAAGAAACAACGTCAGCGTTTTGTTTTATAACTCCCCCGATGATTATGCAGTTAAATTAAACACATTAAATAATGAAGAAGTTATATTATACAGAACAGACGAAACTAAAAAGTTTGAAGAATATTTTAAGGATTTAGATGCTAAAAGCTCGGCTTTTGACGGCGATACAGCTTTTCAAAAAGAAGATTCAATTAAAATACCGGTTGTAAAAATAGATGAAATGTTTGAGTATAAAGAGCTTGAACATAAACCTATAAAAGGAACCGACTATATTATTGATTCGGCAGTTCAAACGGTTGAATTTAAAATGGATAATAAAGGCGGAAGCTTAAAATCGGAGGCGGGGCTTATTATGAGAATGAGCCTTGCGCCCGAAATCAAGGGCAGGGATTTTATATTTAATAATTCATTTGTTCTTATGTTAAAAGAAAAGGACAAGTCCGCCCCCTATTTTATCGCAGATTTTAAAACTCCCGCATTTTTTGAAAAAGCAGATTAAATTAAACCCCTTTCGCAATAAAAGGGGTTTAGGCTCAAGTTTTTAAAAATATACAAAAACGGGTTATTTTATTTTATCTGCGATTAAATCGCCCATTTTTCTTGTGCCGACAAGTTTTTTACCCTCTGACATAATGTCGTTTGTTCTGTAGCCTTCTCTCAAAACATCTTTAATCGCTTTTTCTATTGTTTTATAAGCATCATCCATTTTGAACGAATATTTTAACATCATAGCCCCCGATAAAATAGTTGCAATCGGATTAACAACATCTTTACCCGTTAAATCCGGCGCCGAACCGTGAATCGGCTCATACAAAGAAACTTTTTTATCGGAAAGACTTGCTGATGGTAAGAGCCCCAAAGACCCCGACAACATTGAAGCTTCATCAGAGAGAATATCCCCGAAAATATTTCCCGTTACAATGGTTGAAAACTGTTTCGGCGCCCTTATAAGCTGCATAGCCGCATTATCAACGTACATGTGAGATAATTCAACCTCGGGATAGTTTTTGGATTCTTCAATAATAATTTCTCTCCATAACCTTGAAACATCAAGAACATTAGCTTTGTCAACCGAACACAGTTTTTTATCTCTGACCATTGCGGTTTCAAAGGCAACTTTTGCAATTCTTCTGACTTCGTCTTCATTGTATATCATGTTGTTGAAGCCTGTTTTTTTGCCGTTAATTGTTTCAACCCCTTTAGGTTCGCCAAAATAAACATCACCCGTTAATTCTCTGATTATCATAATATCAACTCCGGATACATTTTCCGGTTTTAGGGGAGAGCTTGAAACCAGCTCCTCCCAAACGATTGCGGGGCGCAGGTTTGCAAACAAATCAAGCTCTTTTCTTATCCCGAGAAGTGCTCTTTCGGGACGAACCTCAGGCGATAGGGTGTCGTATTTCCAATCCCCGACAGCGCCCAGCATAACCGCATCTGAGCCTTTTGCTGCTTCTATTGTTTCTTTCGGAAGAGGAACCCCGAACTTTTCATAGGCAATTCCGCCTATTAAGCGGTCGTCATATTCAAGAGAAAAGCCGAAAACCTCTCCTGTTTTATTTAAAACTTTTTTGGCTTCAGCCATAACTTCGGGGCCTGTGCCATCCCCCGCAACAACAGTAATTTTATACATTTTATACTCCTAACTTTTTCTTTGTGTAGTTTACAAGCCCGCCGGCATTTATCAACTCTTGAATTTCGGGCGGAAAAACGGTAACAGGGTATTCTTTTTTTGTTGTCAGGTTTTTTATTATTCCTTTTTCTAAATCCATTTCAAGTTCATCCCCCGTGTTTGTTTCATCCGGCAAGGTGTCGGATTCTATAATTACAAGTCCGATATTAATTGCGTTCCTGTAAAATATTCTGGCAAAACTCTTTGCAATGACTGCGGAAACTTTACTTGCCTTAATTGATATAGGGGCATGTTCTCTTGAAGATCCGCAGCCGAAATTATCTTTTGCAACGATAAAATCACCCGCCCTAACGCTTGTTGCAAAGTTCTTATCAATATCTTCCATACAATGTTTTTGTAACTCGGAAGGGTCAGAAGTGTTTAAGTATCTTGCAGGAATGATAACATCCGTATCGACGTCATCTCCGTAGCAAAATGCCTTTCCGCATGATAAATTTTTCATAGTTTGCCTTTCTTAATATTATTTACATTTTTAGTTTCTTGTTTTATTATAATACCATAAAAATTTTGTTTACTATTGCCAAAGCATCAAGGAGAGTTAGAAAATGAAAGCAAATTCCGAAAAAAAACAGGAAACCCTGAACCAAAAAATTATGAATGAAGAAAAAATGAACATGCAAGACCGCATTATTGACGCAGCAGGTAAAATCTGGGGTTATTTAAACACAAACGGCGAAGTTACCGCTAAAAAAATGCAAAAAGATTTAAGCCTTGACGACAACATGGCTTATATGGGCTTAGGCTGGCTCAGCAGAGAAGACAAAATTAACTATCAAAAAAGAGGAAATTATACAAAAATCAGCTTAAGATAGTTATGGTTTTTAGCATAGTGCCCGCTTGAATCAAGCGGGCACTATTTACTATTTATATATTTTATTTTATCAACGATTTTCTTTTTTTGTAGAGAACAACAAAAAACAGGATAATGGCAGCGGAAAGCGCAATTATAACAAGCTCAATATTATTTTTGATTTTTTCTCCAAAAAGCATTAACACAAGGCTTACGATAAAAAACCTGCCTCCCCGCCCCACAAAAGAAGCTATAAAAAACCATAAGAAATTCATTCTTAAAATCCCGCTTGCTATTGTAAAAACTTTATACGGTATCGGGGTAAAAGCGGCAAAAAACACGGCCCAAGCACCAAACTTTTTATATAAAGCTTCTACTTTGTCAAAATATTCTTTTGCCTTTGAATTTCCATTTTTTTGGAGCCCCGAAAAAAGCCAATCAAAGGCTGGGCGCCCGAGCCAAATCCCTATGCCGTATCCTACCGCCCCGCCCAAAGCGGAGGCAAGGGTACTTATAAAAGCATAATATAAGGCAAGTTCGGGGTTTTTTAAATCCATTCCGATAAGCAAAATATCCGGAGGGGGCACGAGAAAAAAACTCTCTACGAATGAATTAAGAAAAAGCCCTAAGAGCCCCAGCGCTTCAAAATAATTATTAATATCTTTTAAAAATTCCATACTCTCTAAGCTCCGTTTAAAATGCTTTTTAAATTTCTCATTACTTTACCGTTTTGAAGGGCGAGCCCCTTCACGGTCGATGTTGTTAAAATTGTCCCTTCTTTATTTTTAATTGTCTGCTCAAAAACAATATAGAGGTTTGTAACTTCAATTTCTTTTGTTTCTACAATAATTTCATCCATTAATTTTGCAGATTGTTTGTATTTTATATTTATTTCAACAACCGGCATGACTATTTTGGATTCTTCGTCAAGTTTTTTAATGTCTGTGCCGTTCAGATAAAGAAAATCAACCCTTCCCGCTTCCATCCATCTTAAATAGCTTCCATGCCATGCGACTTTATAAGCGTCAGTGTCAAAATATTGAACTTTAAATTTTAAAGTGCTCTTTTTCATTTTTATTTAAGTTCCTTTAAATAGGTGACAAATGATGGGGGTTGAATAACTGTTCTTGCTATTAAATTCCCCTCTTTGTCTTTTGCGGTTAAAATAATGCTTTTTAATTTATCATCCGGAGTTAAAACCACACACCCCAAACATTCCGTTTTAAAAGAATATGCCGGATTTTTCTTATCTATCGGATTTTTGCACAATTTATTCATCTCGTCAGACATTTTTTTTGCAATTTCTGTAGGGGTTAATTTGTTATTGTTATCCGAAAAATAAGACAATACTTTTGATGTCATCATTGCGGCGTTTGTCTGCATACGCCCGTATTGTTTCTGTTCAAGGGATATCATCATTTTTGGAACAAGATAAAACCCGAGTGATACAAAAATTATAAATAACACAAAAATTTCAACGTAACTTATTTTGCTTTTCATTTTTTCTCCTTTATAAAGTTTTGGCTTTCAGAGGTTTGTGCTTTATCTTTGAGAGTATCTTTATCATCTTCAATTACAAGAAAAGATTTCACTTTTCGTTCATTATCCGTATCGGAATGTATTTCAATATCATTGTAATTGATTGAAGTTGAAGCCCCTCCGTCAAAATTCATTGCTTTTTCAAGCCCGAGTTTTTTACAATAATCACGAACTTCATTTAAAGCCGTTTTTGATTTTTTTGTAAATATAATTATATATAAATAATCGTCAACATGCCCGTTTTTAAGCCCTATAACAGTTCTTTCGCGTCTTTTTAAAACATCTGCGGCAAGAGGAATAATTTTTCCCTCGTTATATTTTATAAAACTTTCTTCAACAAGTCTTAAATCGGGCAAAATCATAGGTCCTGCCTGAATTGAGTGTACAATTTTCATGCCTTTCGGGACGGGAGCAATATGGGGTGTGATATCAAACCTTGTTCGATTTCTAAAATCTTTTAAGATTCTTAATTCTGTTCTGTTTATAACCCCCTCCGCACGGTTATTTTTTCCTAAAGAAACCAGCAAATCGGGATTATTAAAAATTGTTTCAACCGTTTTCCCGTCAACTTTGACAATTGATATCGGGGCTCCGGTTGCCGTATCGAAGTACCCCCCGTTAACAACAAGCTTATAGCCGCCATTATTATAAACTTCACTTACGCTTGTTAAATTTTGCGCAACATAGGGCTTAATTTTATCTTTGTATTTTTTGAGCGAAATTTTAAAAATATAAATCCCGTTATCGTTATATGTGTATATGCCGTCATCCGCAAAACAAAATAAGGGGAAAAACGCCGCATAAAGAAGTATTGTTGCCATTAAGAACAGTTTTTTTACCATTTATAAATCCTTATATTTTTTGATACAAAATATTGATATAACAAATGCGATTATGGGAACGGAAGCCGCCAAAAACGGAGGCAAAACCCCCTTTTGAGCAAGCAGGTCAAAAAAGGGCAGAGTTATATAGTATGCAAAAACCATACCGACGGCAACCGTAAAACCGACAAGCCTTTGCGACCTTGGCGGGGAAAACCCCAAAAGACATCCTATTATCGCAAATAAAATACAGGTTAAGGGATGAAGGAACCTTTGATAGTATTTTGAGAGCATAAATCTGAATTCATCCAAAAATTCCTGTTCTTTTAAAACTTTTATATAATTTCTCATCTCTGAATTTGTAAAAGTTCTGTCTTTTTTGGTTGAATTCGCCATAAGGGAATATACTTTTTTTGCGTCTTGCCCCTCTAAAATCTTCATTTTGCTGATGTTTTCAACGTCGTTATAAATGCCGCCCGATGTTATTTCATACTTTTTAACTCCGTTTAATTCCCAAGAACTATCCAGAACCTTTGCCCAATCTGCAAAGTATATGTTTTCAAACGTAACGGCGTCATCGTATTTTCTTTTTGAAAAGTCTATAACAATAATGTTCTTAAGGCTGTTTGGGGTAAATTTCGAAACGATTATCCCCCTTTTTAAAAGGTTATCTTTGTCTTTTTCAACGTATACAAAGTGGGTGCTGAAATTTTTATTCTCCCCCTCCGCTTTTGAGGCATAAGGAATCATTTTATCCGATACAAAAAAACATATAAAAGATAATATTACCCCGAGAAAAACAGCCGGCAACATAATCCTTGTAAAAGAAAGCCCGATTCCTCTTAAAATGCTGAGTTCGGAATCTTTTGAAAGCTTATCAAAAGTAAAAATCGTTCCGAGCAAAATCCCGACAGGTAAGGCTTTTCCTAAAACTTTAGGCAGCTCATAGGACAGTAAAACCCATGCTTGATAGACAGTTATATGAAGGGTAAAAATCTTTTTAATTATTCTGACCAAAGTTTCGGGCGCAATCCAGACAATTACAAAAAGCAAAAGACATACAGCGGTCGAGAGAAATATCTGTTTAAAAATATATTTGTCAAAAATTGAAATCTTAAACATATCCCGCCCCTAAAAACTCATATAAACCGAAATTGAAACTTTAAACATTAAGCCTGCCTTTAGAGTGTAAAGTCTTTCCCTAAATAAAACTCTTTTGCAACCGGATCGTTTGCAACCTCTTTACTTTTGCCGGATATTTTGATTTTTCCGTCAAAAATAACATAGGCTCTATCTGTTATAGACAGGGTTGCCTTTGGATTATGGTCGGTTATTAAAACCCCTAAGCCCTTTTCTTTTGCAAGCTTGCGGATATTTTCCTTAATTTCTCCGATTGCAATAGGGTCAATGCCGGTGAAAGGCTCATCAAGCAAAATAAAATGAGGGGTTGCCGCAAGCGCACGTGCAATTTCAACACGCCTTCTCTCGCCGCCGGATAAAGAAACCGCACTGTAATCTCTTAATTTTTCTATGCCGAATTCATTAAGCAAAGATTCGAGCATATCTTTTTTTTCTTTTTTATTAAGTTTATCGTTCATTTCAAGAACGAGTTTTATGTTGTCTTCAACAGTTAATTTTCTGAATATTGAAGCTTCCTGCGGAAGATAGCCAACCCCTGCTTTTGCTCTTTCATTCATCGGTTTTTTTGTGATGTTAACCAAAAAAGATTCATCTTCAAGGAAAACTTCTCCCGCATCCGCTTTAACCAGCCCGACAATCATATAAAATGTGGTTGTTTTCCCCGCCCCGTTCGGACCTAAAAGCCCGACAACTTCACCTTTGTTAACTTCAAAAGATACATCATTTACAACCGAGCGGTACCCGTAAACTTTAATAAGATTTTTTGCAGCAATTTTCATATATTACCCGATAGAGATTTTATACAAGGGTAATTATATTATAAAGAAAAGCCCATTACAAGCTAAAAGACAACAAAACTTTGACGCTGCGCGCAGTTTCAATTATTTCTTTTTCGGCGTTTGAATTTATTGTTTCATCAAGAACACTATTTACAACTGTTTTGTCTTTTAGTGAAAGAAGCTCGTTTATTGAGCTCATAACAACATCTGACGAAAGGTCGTTTATCCCTTTTCCTTTACATTTAATTACGATTTCAAGAGCCTCTTTAATATTTTTTTTAATAAGGGCGGCGGAGGACAGCTCTCTTATATAATCGTTCTCGCAATTTGTGCCGACTTCGTTTAAAACCCTTACAGAATCAATATCTTTATGTTTTGAGAGAGCTTCTATTATATGTTTGAGTTTTTTTGAAATCATATTTTATCCTTAAGGTTAACCAATTCTATTTTGAACATTTCTTCAAGCTCTTTTGAAGGGCATTTTTGAAGTTTTGACACGGGAGTGTCCAAAAAATCGAAACTCAGCTCGGTATTTAAAAGTTTTTTGAAAAATCCCGAGAAAATATTTTTAGGCGGAGTTTTTGACATTGAGGAATCAAAAACATCCATTTGAATAACCGTTCCCATAAAAGTTGTGTTAAAAGGGGGTGTAAAATTTTTTCCGCTGTCTTTTAATTTTTGGGGTTTTAATTTATTAAAGGCGTTAAATCCTGCTTTTAGCGGAGATATTTTTTGCATTGATTTTTCCTTCCGATTGTTGACTCTTAAAAGGTATCACAGCTTGTTGCTCATTAAATCGTTTTTATGAATGATTAAAGCCCAAATCTGCCGAAGATGAGGTCAATATTTTTTAAATAGTTTTGATAATTAAAGCATTCTTCTATCTCAAAATCAGATAAATGTTTTTTCATAAGCTCTTTGAAATTTCCGTTTGAATTAAAAGCGCAGAGAGCTTCTTTTTGAACAATTTCATAAGCTGCTTCTCTTGTTTTCCCTTTTTCAACCAGTTTTAAAAGGCAGCTTTGAGAAAACATTATTCCGCCGTATTTATCAAGGTTTTTTAGCATATTATCTTTTTTTATAACAAGATTTTCAACTATGTTTAAAAGCCTTGAGAGCATAAAATCAATTAAAATGACGGAATCGGGAAAGATTATTCTCTCGACGGACGAATGGCTTATATCTCTTTCATGCCAAAGGGCAATATCCTCCATAGCCGCTAATAAATTTCCTCTTATTACTCTTGCTAAACCCGATAAATTTTCCGATTTTACGGGGTTTTTCTTATGGGGCATAGCAGACGAGCCTTTTTGTCCGGCTTTGAAACCTTCTTCAACTTCCGCAACTTCCCACCTTTGAAGGTGTCTTATCTCAACTGCAAAATTTTCAACAGCGCCTGATAAAATGGCAAGGGAAGCCATATAGTTTGCATGGATATCTCTTGCTATTATCTGGGTTGAAATTTTAGCCGGTTTTAAATTTAAAATATCGAGGGCAATTTTCTCAATTTTAGGGTCAATATTTGAATAAGTTCCGACAGGGCCGGAAATCTGCCCTGTTGAAATTTCATCAAGCGCAAATAAAAACCTTTTTTTTGCCCTCTCAAACATTGCAATGTGCCCTAAAATTTTAAACCCGAATGTTACAGGCTCCGCCCCGATTCCGTGGCTTCTTCCTGCGCATAAAACATGCTTTGTTTTTTTTGCAAGGGCACTAAGCGCATTTATAACTTTATCAATATCTTTTAGGATTATTTCGCCGGAATCTTTCATCTGAAGCGCAAACGCAGTGTCTATGCAATCGGAGCTTGTTAAGCCCTTATGAATGAGCCCCGAATATTTATCCCCGACATGTTCGTTAACCGAGGTTAAAAAGGCTATGACATCATGCTGAACTACTTTTTCAATTTCATCCATTCTTTTAAGGTCAAATTTTGCGGTTTTTTTGATATGTTCAAGGGCTTCATCTTCTATAAGCCCCAATTTGTTATATGCTTCAACAACTGCCAGCTCAACTTTTAAAAAGTAAGAAAATTTATCTTCCCTTGACAATAATTTTGAAAT
>CAYUWO010000030.1:0-15899 GCA_964448535.1 uncultured Gammaproteobacteria bacterium
TATAGGGCTTATATGCCTTAAGAACTTGCCTTTGGAACAGTACCCCGACATTACCCCTCCTCAGGTTATGGTAATTGCAACATACACCGGTGCAAGCTCGGAAGTTATTGAGTCTACGGTAGCGCAGCCTATTGAAGCTCAGGTTAACGGGGTTGAGGATATGATTTATATGACGTCAACCTCAAGCAACGGTTCTTACAAGCTGAATGTGTTCTTTAAAACGGGAACTGATCCGGATATGGCACTTGTGAACGTGCAAAACAGAGTTTCTCTTGCAACTCCGAGATTGCCGTCTGACGTTCAAAGATACGGTTTAACAACAAAAAGGTCAACTCAGGGCTCCGGACTTGTAATGTATGCAATAACTTCCCCGGACGGGTCAAAAGATTTGGTTGAAACAAGCAACTATGCTTCAATTTATTTAAAAGACGAACTTTCAAGGATAGAAGGAGTCGGCGAAGTACAGGTTTTTGGCGCCAGAGATTATTCAATAAGAATTTGGCTCGATTCAAACAAAATGGCCGCTCTAAATGTTTCTCCTCTTGAAATACAAAATGCCGTTAACGGGCAAAACGTCCAGATTCCTGCGGGCGATATCGGCGCGGAACCTCTTACGACAAAACATCAAATGAAAATTACCCTTAAAACAACAGGCAGATTATCCGACCCCGAACAGTTCGCAAATATTATAGTAAGGTCAAATCCCGACGGCTCGTCAATTAAGTTGAAAGATGTCGCAAGAGTTGAGCTTGCAGGTGAAAGCTATGCGAATATGGGGCGTTTAAACGGAAAAGAGATTGCTGTTGTATCAGTTATGCAATTATCTGACGCTAACGCAATTCAGGTTGCGAAAGAATGTAACAAAAGAATGGAAGAACTTTCAAAAGGCTTTCCTGACGGCATTAGCTATTTGATTTTGCGTGACACAACGGAAACTATTAAGGAATCACTTGCCGAGGTTGTTAAAGCAATCGTACTTGCAGTTATTCTTGTTACTGTCGTTGTGTATATGTTCTTGGGCGACTGGAGGGCGTCAATCGTTCCTTTCGTGTCTATCCCCGTGTCTTTGCTCGGTACACTTGCAATTTTTGCTGTTGCGGGATTTTCTATAAACACTTTAACTCTTTTTGGCTTTGTGCTTGCGGTGGGTACGGTAGTTGACGACAGTATCGTTGTTGTTGAAAACGTTCAAAGGCACATAGAAGAAGGCAAAAGCCCGAAAGATGCCACTCTTATTTCAATGGATGAAATTACGGGCGCTGTTGTTGCAACCTCTCTTGTATTAATGGCTGTTTTTGTCCCCTGTTCTTTCATATCGGGCATTTCAGGTAAAATGTACCAGCAGTTTGCCGTTACAATTGCTGCCTCAATCGGTTTTTCGGTTGTTGTTGCTCTAACCCTCGCCCCTGCACTTTGCGCAACAATTTTAAGAGGGAAGGACGAAATTCCGCATAGAACTTACTATGAAAAATTTAGAGATTTATACAAAGAATATTGGGCTAAAAAACACCCAAAAACTTTCAGAGGAAAGCTGAGAGCTTGGGGCGAGTTTTTTGCAACCGGCTGGGAAATTTGCATTAAAAAATTTAATGCGTTCTTTGAAAAAGTTAAGAAATTTTATCTTGAAGGGTCTGATTTTTATATCAGAAAAGGCTCAATGACCCTTATAACTTATATTCTTCTTCTTATTTCCCTTATCGGGCTATTTAAAATAATCCCGACCGGATTTTTACCCGAAGAGGATATGGGAGCCGTTTTAACCAATATAATCATGCCTGATGGCACCGCATTATCAAAAACTTCTGATGTTTCTCTAAAAATTGAAAAAGAGTTAATGGAATTGCCCGGCGTAAGGCAAATCGGCAGTATTATCGGAATGAACGGGGATAATACGGCTCTTATATTTGTCGTTTTTCAATCTTTTGAAGAAAGAAAAGGTCCAAACGCTTTCAAAAGGCTTTTTATGAGCAAAGAAGAAAAAGCGAGATGGGAAACTAAACTTGAAGATTATAAGAGAAATATAAATAAAATAACTTCGAAATACAACGAAGCAAGAATTGTAACTTTTGTTCCGCCTGCAATTTCGGGTATGAGTATGTTTGGCGGGTTTGAATATCAACTGCTTGACAAAGGGCAAAGAAGCGCTCAAGACCTTTATAATGAGGCTATGAAACTTATTGCAAGTGCTAATCAAAGCCCGAAATTATCAAGCGTATATACTCAATTTAACGCTAACATCCCCCAATTTTTAATTGAAATTGACTACCAAAAATTAAAAGCTCAAAACATACCCGAATCTGAAGTTGTTGCGGCACTATCTTCACAATTCGGAGCATATTATATTAACGACTTTAACTTAAAAGGAAGAGTATTCAGGGTAATGATGCAGGCTGATGAACCCTACAGGGGCGTTCCTTCCGATATGGATAAAGTGTATATTAAAACATCTAACGGTGGCTCTGCCCCTTTAAGTTCTGTTATAAAAATAACTCCGGTAACAGGTCCTTACAGTGTTACAAGATATAACATGTATAATTCTATTCAAATTCAAGGCAACCCTGCAAAAGGTCAATCATCCGGAGATGCCATTAAAGAAATGAACAGCATATCAGATAAAATGATGACGTCCGATTTAGGCTATACTTGGTCGGGTACTTCACTTCAAGAAATTGAATCATCCGGACAAACAACGTCTGTTATTATTATGTCGCTTGTCTTTGTTTATTTATTCCTTGTTGCGCTTTATGAAAGCTGGATGCTGCCTATAGGGGTTATGCTTATTACACCTGTTGCAATGCTTGGCGCAATATTCCTTCAATATGTTTCAGGAAATCAACTTGACATTTATGCGCAAATAGGTCTTATCATGTTAATAGGACTTGCTGCAAAACAGGCAATCTTAATTGTTGAGTTTGCAAAAGTTGCAAGAGAGGATGAGAACAAATCAATTCATGACGCGGCAATGGAAGCGGCAAATATTAGGTTCAGGGCTGTTATGATGACAGGTATCGCATTTATTTTAGGTATGGTGCCTCTTGTCTTTGCAACAGGCTCGGGCGCCGAATCAAGAAAAGCTTTGGGCACTGCAGTATTCGGCGGGATGATAGTTACCGTTACCGTTGGGGCAATTCTGGTTCCCGCATTCTATGCCCACATCCAATTAAGAAGAGAAAAAGCAAAAGAAGAAAGTAGCAAAAGAAAACAAAAACACATTAAGGATATTAGAGAAAATGAACAGTAAGAAATGTAATGTCATCCCGTTTTTAATGCTCCCTGTTATGTTTGGCGTTGGGGCAGCGTTAGCAAATGAACCCATTATAATAGCAGATTCTGACGCTGAGCCTGCGCTTGAATCTCAAGCGCAAAGTTCGCCGAATGCTGCCGAATCGGCGCAAACGGAGTCTTCTTTAAATGCGGAAGAAACCAAAAAAGAAGCAAAAGAGGAAGTAAGCGAAGAAGCAAAAAATGCGGCTGATTCCGCTTCGGCTTCAAGTGAAAATCAAACGGCGGAAGTTAAAGATGTTAAAGACGCCGAAAATAACTTCTCAGCCGCCAATGATGGTGAAACTGCCGCAGTTGAAGAAAAAAGCGCAAGTGAAGATAAAGAAACGCTTAATGACGATTCAGACAACGGCGTTCATAAAAAAGGAGAAAAGAAACTCTCAAAAAGAAAAAAAGAAAAGAAAACCAAAAATGACTATTCCGAGTTTTTACTTCCTAAAGACGGATATTTGCCTGTTGGCAATACTGAGGACAAACAAATCCAAATTCAAGGCTCCGTTTCAAAAACGGATGAATTAAGCCTCGCCGATTGTCTTGAGCTTGCTCTCCAAAATAATCCGAGAATTAAAGCCGCCATTGCCGCTTCTTCGGTCGTAAAAGAAGATAAAGTTCAAACGGTTTCAAACTATGCCCCTTCTGTTTCTACTCAGTCGGGAATTACAAGAAATAAGCCCGATATGTCGGGAATGCCGTCCGGATTTAAAATTCCCTCTTATACAAAATATCTTTTGGGAACAATTTCGCTTTCCCAACTGGTGTATGATTTTGGTGTAACGCAGAACCAGTATACGATTGATAAAATAGATTGGGAAGTTTCCAAACAAAATATAGAGTCTGTTGTAAATTCCGTTGTTTGCGATGTTAAAGACGCTTATTACAATCTTTTATACGCAATAAGCGCAAAACAGGTTCGTATGGAAACGGTTGAACATTTTGAGCAGATGTATAATCAGGCTAAAGCCTTTTACGAAATCGGCACAAAGCCCAAAGTTGACGTTACAATAGCTTCGTCTAATCTTGCCGACGCAAAAGCTAACTATATAGAAGCGTCAAATGCGGTTGACCTTGCCGTATCTAAATTAAATAACATAATGGGAACCCCTTTCATAGAACCGTATATAGTTAATACTTCAATGCCTTATCAAGACACCGATATTACTATGCGTGATGCGGTCGAAATTGCTAACAAAGCACGTCCGGATCTTCAAATGGCGATTGCACAGGTTAAAAAAGCCGAGGAAAACGTTAAACTTTCTAAAAAATCTTACGCCCCGAGTTTATATGCTGCGGCTGACCTTGGGATGGGCGGCAGAGATAATTTTACCGACAAATCATGGTATTCGGTCGGCGGATATTTCAGCTTTCCCGTTATTAACCCTGTCATGGTTACAAGCCGCATAAAACAAGCCAAAGCGCAGCTCGAGCAGCAAAAATATGACACAAAAGCTTCAATCAATGATATCTACTTTGAAATTCAAAACGCTTTCGTTAAATTAACAGACGCTAAACAGAGGATTCCGGCGTCAAAAGCCGCTTTGCAAGAGGCAAGAGAAAATTATGAACTCTCACAAGGGCGTTATAGAGCCGGTGTGTGCGATGCTATTGAATTAAAAGAAGCTCAAATTTTATACGAGGACGCTAAACTTGCGTACATTTCAAACATCTACACGTATAACAGCGCAAAAGCAACCTTGGAAAAGGCTATCGGGCAATCTTTAAAGCCTGCAGACACTCAAGAAAATATTGAAATTTAAAAGCTTAAGTGTCAAAATACAAACTATGACACAGAAATCTTTTAAAATTTTTTCAAACAATAAACCTGCGGGCGACCAGCCAAAGGCAATAGAAGAACTTGTTTTTGGAATTAACAACGGCTGTAAAAACCAGACTCTCTTAGGGGTAACAGGCTCAGGCAAAACCTTTACTATAGCAAATGTTATTGAAAAAGTCCAAATGCCGACTCTTGTAATTGCGCACAATAAAACTCTTGCTGCGCAGTTATACGGAGAGTTTAAAGAGCTTTTTCCGGATAATGCCGTTGAGTATTTTATTAGTTATTACGATTATTATCAGCCCGAAGCCTATATACCAAGAACTGACACTTATATTGAAAAAACAGCTTCGATAAATGATGAAATTGATCGTCTGCGCCACAATACAACAAGAAGCCTGTATGAAAGAAACGATGTAATTGTCGTTGCTTCCGTCAGCTGCATTTACGGCTTAGGGCTTCCCGAAAATTATTTTAAAGGGGCGGTTAAGCTTCAAATTGGGGATGAAATTGACAGAAAAGCTTTTTTGAACCATTTAATTTTAACAAGGTATGAAAGAAACGATGTTGAATTAAAAAGGGCAACATTCAGAGTAAGGGGAGATTTAATTGAAATAATGCCCGCTTTTGAAAAGGTAATCACAAGGCTTTCATTTTTCGGGGATGAAATTGAAAAAATATCAAGAATAGACTCAACAACGGGGGAAGTCATCGAAACGGTTAATGAAACCGTCATATATCCTGCGGTGCATTATCTTGCAGATGATGACGATATGGACAAAACGCTTGAAGTCATAAGGCTTGAATTAAAAGAAAGATTAGCTGAGCTGTATGCCCAAAATAAGCTTGTTGAAGCCCAAAGGCTTGAGCAGAGAGTTAATTACGACATTGAGATGATTAAAGAAATGGGATACTGTTCGGGAATTGAAAATTATTCAAGAATTCTTGAAAAAAGAGCCCCCGGAACCCCGCCTGCGACTTTGCTTGACTATTTTAGGGATGATTTTCTTGTTGTGGTTGATGAATCTCATGTTACTTTACCTCAATTAAAAGGGATGTATTTCGGAGATAAATCAAGAAAAGAAATTCTTGTGGATTACGGGTTCAGGCTCCCTTGCGCAAAAGATAACCGCCCCTTAACGTTTGATGAATTTTGGGGAAAAATTGATAAAAAAATTTTTATATCGGCAACTCCCGGAGATTTTGAAAAAGAAGTATCCGACCGGACCATAGAACAAATTATCCGCCCCACAGGGCTTGTAGACCCTATTATCGAGCTTCACCCGACCGAAGGGCAAGTTAACGATTTAATTTCGGAAATCGAAAAAGTTGTTGAAAAAAAAGAAAGGGTTTTTGTAACCACCCTTACAAAAAAAATGGCGGAAGATTTATCGGAATATTTAAATAACAGGGGGGTAAAAGTCAGATATCTCCACTCTGAAATTCAATCTTTGGAGAGGGTAGAAATATTAAGGGATTTAAGGCTTGGAGTGTTTGATGTTTTAATCGGGGTAAACCTTTTGAGAGAAGGGCTTGATGTGCCCGAGGTTTCTCTTGTAGCAATAATGGACGCCGATAAAGAAGGATTTTTAAGATGTGAAACCTCTCTTATCCAAACGATAGGCCGTTCGGCAAGAAACGTAAACGGCAAAGTTATAATGTATGCGGATAAAATAACTGATTCAATGAAAGCGGCACTTGATGAAACAAAAAGAAGGCGCGAATTACAGCTAAAATATAATAAAGAACATAACATTACCCCTAAAACCATTGTCAAACCCGTTGAAAATAATCTTCTGGCTTTGGTTCAAAGCTATAGAAGCGTTGAAGATATAATTGCGGAAAATATGACCGAGTTAAAAATTAATAAAGAAGACTTGCCAAAGCTTTTAAATAAGCTTGAAAAAGACATGCATAAGGCGGCAAAAATTCTTGATTTTGAGCGTGCGGCGGAAATTAGAGATAAAATTAAAAAGTTAAGAGATTTATTGAGCTGATAAGCCTTCTTTAAAGCCAATTTTATATCCGCTAAAAATTAAAACCTGAAATCAAAAAGCAATGCAATCCAACTTCAAGGGCGTTGGATAGAATTTTTATGGTTTTAATTGTAACATTTGCTTGTTCGATTTGCCCGATGCAGTTAAAATTCATATTGACAATTTCGGCAAGTTTTATTCAAAGAAGGATTTGCGCCTATTAAGATTATAGTTTTTTTACGTTTATTTAAAATTATTGCTTTGGATAGCGCCATAAAAAATTTTTTGATTATAAATTCGGATAAAAATTTTGTTAAATAAATTTAAAAAAACTTATATTTTAATTGAATATGGCTTATCCTGTCTATCAGGGTGCCTAAAATCATTGTTAAAACATATAAAAATAAGCAAGAGAAATAAAACCCTTGCTATTTTTTTAATAAAAATTTGCGCTTGGCGCGATTCGAACGCGCGACCTATCCCTTAAAAGGGGAGTGCTCTACCAACTGAGCTACAAGCGCAAGTTATTGAGTTTTTACACAAAACTTTTATGTATAACAAAAAAAGAATACCAAGAACAAAGTTTTCAGTCAACCGTATTTTTTAAATTAGCCAAAAGAGTAATTGAACCCTCCTTAATCTTTAAGATAATTTAACTATGAAAAAAATCGTGATTACGCTTATAGCTTTATTTTTGGGGGTTTGTCCCGCATATTGCTATATAAAAGATTATTTTAATGATTTTTATGATTTGTATCTTTCTTTAAGAAAAATTTCTGCTTGTGAAAGGCAGATTTTTGACTTTTTGCATGAAATATCAAACAATAAAATTGAGGCCTTTGAAGATTTTTTAAACAGTGCGGAAACAAGGGAGGACGCCGAAATGGCAATCATGATGATTGATGAAGAGTATAAAGATTTTTTAGAAAATTTGAATTTTGAATTAAATTATACCGGCTATTGTCCGATAAGTAAAAGATATCAAAAAAAATTAAAAAATGCGCATAAAAAATTTATGCGCACATTGGAAAATGATTATTTACCTTAAGAAAGATTGCTGATAAGTTCTTTTATAGCTTTGCTTTCCGTTTTAATTTCTTCAATTCTGTCTTTTGTTTTTTGAACAACCTCAAAAGGCGCACTTGAGATAAATTTTTCGTTGTTTATTCTTTTTAAAAGCCCGTCTTTTTCTGCTGTTAACTTGTCAAGTTTTTTATTCTGCCTTTTGATTTCCTGTTCAATATCAATTAGCCCTTTTAGAGGAACCGTAATTTTTGAATTTCCGATAACGGCGCTTGCGGATTGCTTGTCTTGAATGTCTTTTTTGCATAATTCAATGTTTTCAACTCTGCCCAGACGTTTTAAATAGCTTTCAACTTTTTCATAAAGTTCAATTTCTCCGCTTATTTTGACATTAATTTTAATTGAAGGTGCTATGTTAAAGCTGGCTCTTATGTTCCTTATGCTTCTGATTGCTTCAAAAACATTTTCCATTGCTCTTGAATCTTCTCCAAATTCAAACTCTTTTCTGAAAGCAGGATATGAAGAGAGCATGAGGGCTTCTTTTTCTTTTTTAATCGGCATAAGCTGCCAAATTTTTTCCGTTAAATGGGGCATTATAGGGTGTAAAAGCCTCAAAAACATATCAAGAACATAAGTTAAAACCTGCTCATTTTTTTTGATTTTTGATAATTCTACGTACCAATCGCAGTAACAGTTCCAAAAAAAGTCGTATAAAACAGCCGTAACTTCGTCGATTCTAAAGTTTTCAAGGTTTTCATTGACCTCTTTAACGGTTTTATTCAATTTATCCAGTATCCATTTGTCTGCAATGGATAAGTTTTCAAAATCGGGCGTTTTATTTGATAAATCTTGATTTAAATTCATTAAAACAAATCTTGAAGCGTTCCAAACTTTGTTTGCAAAGTTTCTTCCGAATTCAAATTTCTCATCGCTCAGTTTAATATCCTGCCCCCCGTAGGTGCACATATTGGCAAGAGTGAACCGTACGGCGTCGCACCCGTATTTTTCGATTGATAAAACCGGATCGATAGTGTTTCCTTTTGATTTTGACATCTTTTGACCGAGCTCATCTCTTATAAGCCCATGGATATAAACTGTTGAAAACGGAGGAACCCCTGTAAATTCAAGCCCCATGGTAATCATTCTTGCAACCCAGAAAAAGATGATGTCAAACCCCGTTACAAGAGTTGAGGTCGGATAAAACTTTTTAAAATCAGGGTTTTGAGTGTCTGGAAAGCCCATAGTGGACATAGGCCATAAACCGCTTGAAAACCATGTGTCAAGGACGTCTTTATCCTGTGTATAATTATTCGGATCGGGGTTTTCCTCTGCGACAATCATTTCATGTGTTTGATTGTGATAGTAAGCGGGGATTTGATGCCCCCACCATAATTGCCTTGAAATGCACCAGTCACGAATATTTTCCATCCACATTAAATAATTTTTTTCCCACCTTTTCGGGATAAATTGAATGGAATTGTCTTTCACCTTCTCAATAGCTGCTCTTGCAAGCGGTTCCATTTTAACAAACCATTGCTCGGATAAAAGCGGCTCAATTGTTGTGTTACATCTTTGACACTTCCCGACGTTATGCTCATGATTATCAATTTTAACAAGGGCTTCCTGCAATTTTAGAAGCTCAACCGTGCGCTTTCTTGCCTCATATCTGTCAAGCCCGTGCAATTCCTTTAAAACTTCACCTCTTGCAATCATTTTACCCTGCTCGTCTATAACTTTTATTGAAGCCAGATTGTGGCGTTTGCCGACTTCAAAATCGTTCGGATCATGTGCGGGAGTAATCTTTAAAGCGCCCGTGCCAAAACTTTTATCTACATATTCATCGGCAATAATCGGAATTTCTCTTCCGACAAGCGGAATAACACATTTTTTCCCTATTAAATCTTTATATTTATAATCATTAGGATTAACAGCGACGGCAACATCCCCGAACATTGTTTCCGGACGGGTTGTAGCAATTACGATTGCGCCGAATTCGTCTTTAATCGGGTATGAAATTTCCCATAAATGCCCCTGTTCCGTTTCATATTCGGTTTCTATATCCGAGATTGCGCTTTGACAACGGGGACACCAATTTACAATATATGAGCCTTTATAAATTAAGCCCTTATTATAAAGGTCGACAAAAACTTTTTTAACCGCCTTTGAACACCCCTCATCCAGCGTGAATCTTGTGCGGGATAAATCAAACGAGGCGCCCAGAGTTTTAAATTGGTTAAGAATTTTTGATTTGTGAGAATTTGCCCAATCCCATGTCATTTTGACAAATTCTTCTCTTCCTATGTCGTGGCGGGTTTTCCCCTGTTTTGCAAGCTCTTTTTCAACGACATTCTGAGTTGCAATTCCCGCATGGTCGCACCCCGGAAGCCATAAAGCTTCGTATCCCGTCATTCTTTTATATCTTGTCAAAATGTCCTGCAAGGTTCCGTCCAGCGCATGTCCCATATGCAAAATACCCGTAACGTTCGGGGGCGGGATAACAATTGAATAAGGGGGCTTTTGACTTTTGTTGTCCGCCTTAAAAAATTCTTTTTCTTCCCAAAAATTATACATCTCTTTTTCGGTTTCTCTTGCATTATAAGTCGTGGAGAGATTTTCAACAGATTCTGACATATATAAAGACCTCGTTTATTATAATATTTTCAAAATGATAATATCATAAAAGAACTAGCCCATAAAGCGTATTATTTTCTTTGAAAAATTTTATTATTTTTTATAAATTATGAAAAATGGGATAATTATTTTAATAATTTCATATTTTATCTTAATTTCCCCTGCGCATTGCGCCTTGTATGATTTTACCGATGATGATTTTGAGGCAAATTTTTCTGATTTTTGCAAAAACTGCTCAAAAGAGGTTAAACTCGAAACAGAAATTGAAAAATTTTTGGAACAGAAACAAATTCCCGTCAGTCTGGATGAGTGTTTAGATGTTGCCCTTAAAAATAATTTTGATATTAAAACAAGATATGAAACCTATAAAAGTTCAGAATTTATTCAAAAAAACGCCCTTACAAAGTTTTTGCCCAATTTTGGGTACAGTTTTTATTCCATATACTACAGGGGTCAGGTTTTGGTCGGAACCGCTCTTGTCGATAAGTTTAACGAGCTTGCCCTCTCGTCAACGATTATTGTCAATCACAGTTTAGGGGACGGGGGCAGAGATATTTTTGAAGCAAAAGTTAAAAAATTTGAGAAGTATCAGAAAAAAGAAGAATTGAATTTTACGAAAGAACAAGTTTTAATGTATACCGCAAGCTACTATTGGCAGCTTTTGCAATCAAAAATAAACATTGAAATTCATCTTAAAAACCTCTATGAAAGAATTGCACAGCTGAAGTTAACGGAAAATTTGGAGTCTGCGGGGCTCGGAACAAAATTTGACGTCATAAGGCAAAAAAACGAAGTTGCAAGCGCAAAAAGAAGCTTAGTTGAAGCTATGAACGAATTTAGGCTGCGTCAGGCAAAACTCTCAAATATAATGGGGATAGAAATTGATACAACTTTATATCCGATTGAAAATGAAGTTTCGATAAACAACTTGGTTGATAAAAATATTAATATTGACGAGCTTTTTAGAATTGCAAAAGAAAACAGAAAAGATATAAAATCTATTAAAAATAAAATTCAGGCCATGCAAAATGAAAGGCGCGCCATTTATACGGATTTTGTTCCGAAACCCAGAGTTTTTTATCAAAATCAAAGACAGGGCACGGCAAGAATAGGGCTCGGAGAAGGTAATGTAGTCGGGCTTTATGTGGATTGGACGCTCGGGAAAAATTTGGGGGCGGGAACGGTAACCGAAGCGAAGGCAAAAACCCATGAAATTAACGCCATGATAAACGATTTAGAAAACAAATTGAGAAATATTAAGGAAAAACTCCTTAATTCTTACTACAATTCAAAACTTCTTTTAAAAAGAATAGATATTACAAAAGAACAAGTTGACTATGCAACCGAATCGGTCAAGCTGGCGGAAATGCGGCTTGATGCGGGAGAGGGAATATTAATTGACGTCATTCAGGCGCAAAGCCAAAAAACGGCTGCGAGAATAGAATATCTGCAAGCGGTAATTGACTATAATATTAATCAGGTTGAACTTCTTTTTGATGAAGGTATAATTGATATAGAAAAAATAATTGAAAATTACAACCCTTAGATGTTTGGAAGTGAAGTATGCGAAAAATATTGCTGCTGTTGGCGCTTTTTGTAATAAATCCTGTTTTTGCAGTTGACATAGACGAGATGACAGGGCAAATGATAATGGTTGGCTTCAGGGGAAACACCGTTAAGGCAAAGGGCTTTAAAACCGTTTTAAAACAGGTCGAAAAAGGAGAAATAACGGGCGTTATCTTTTTTGAGGATAACATAAAAAATAAAGAAGAATTTATTAAAATGACAAGCGCAATAAAAAACTCAAAAGCAAAGCACACTCCCTTGATTGCAATTGATATGGAGGGCGGAAAGGTTCAGAGAATGAACTCTTTAAACGGGTTCGAAGATTATAAGTCCGCAAAAGAAATTTCTCATTTAAGCGAAGAAGAAGCATATCTTGAATATTTAAAAATGTCAAACAGCTTAAAAGACGCAAATATTAACCTTAATTTCGGACCTTGCACAGATTTGGCAGTAAACAAAGACTCAATTATAGAGCAAAAAGAAAGAAGCTATTCTTCTGATCCGAAAGTTGTGGTTAAATATGCAAAACAGTTTATTGACGCACACTATAAAAATAAAATCATAACTTCAATTAAACATTTTCCGGGGCATGGCTCTCCAACCGGAGATACTCATTTAGGGTTTGTCGACGCTACAAAAACATACACTGATGACGAGCTTTATCCTTATTTGCAGCTTGCAAATACTAACCCTATGCAAACGGTTATGATATCTCATCTTTTTAATCGGCAAATTGATTCAAAATATCCCGCAAGCCTCTCTTACAATACCATAGAAAAGTTTTTAAGGGTGCAAACGGATTTTGACGGGGTAATTATCACCGATGACCTTGATATGGGAGCAATCAGGAAGAATTTTGAGAGGGATGAAGTTGTTTCTCTTGCAATTAATGCGGGCGAAAATATTTTAATGTTTTCTAACAGATTCCATGGGGATGAAAACCTTGTTTCAAATATAAACCTTTTAATTAAAAAAGAGCTCATTGAAGGCAGAATTCTTCCCGAAAACCTTTTAAATTCATATAAAAGGATTATCAAACTTAAAGAAACTCTAAAATAAAATTAATTCTAAAAGATATTTGGTTGTATTAAATTATTGCTCTTTTAGCTTTTAATTTTGCTAAAAGAGCAATAAATGCGCTAAAATGAACTCTCGGTAAGTTTAAATTAAACCGAAGTTTCACTCAATGCAAGATTTTTTAATTTTTGCGCCATTTGGGTTTCTTCCCACGGAACATAAAAATCAACTCTTCCCATGTGCCCGTATGCGGCAAGATTTTGATAGAATTTCCCGCCAAATTCGGAAGGAAGCTCTCTGAGCCTAAACTGTTTAATAATTGAAGCGGGTCTTAGGTCAAAGTTATCTTTAATAATTTTGCTTAAAATTTCATCCGGAACCCTGCCTGTTTCAAACGTATCAACAAGGATTGAAACGGGCTCTGCCATGCCGATTGCATAGGCAAGCTCAATTTCGCATTTATCTGCAAGTCCTGCTGCCACTACGTTTTTAGCAACCCACCTTGCCGCATAAGCAGCCGAGCGGTCAACTTTCGTCGGGTCTTTTCCGGAGAACGCACCGCCTCCGTGTCTTGCATAGCCGCCATAGGTATCAACAATGATTTTTCTTCCCGTTAGTCCTGCGTCCCCTTGCGGCCCGCCGATTACGAAGCGTCCCGAAGGGTTAATATAATATTTTGTGTTAGAATCGGGCTTAATATTTTCATTTTTAAAAACTTCATCAATAACAAATTTTATTATGTCATTTCTAATTATGTTTTGAATTTTTTGATTGTCGACCTCGCCTTTAATTTCCGGATCATGCTGGGTTGAAATAACTATGGTGTCAATTCTTGCGGGTTTTCCGTCAATATATTCGACTGTTACCTGTGTTTTGCCGTCCGGTCTTAAATAATCTACTATCTTTTGTTTTCTGACTTCGGATAATCTGTATGCAAGCCTGTGAGCGAGAGAAATCGGCAAGGGCATAAGCTCGGGTGTTTCGTTGCAGGCGTATCCGAACATAATCCCCTGGTCGCCCGCCCCGATTGCTTCGGTTTCGCTTGTTGAAGTTGATGAAATATTGCTTCTTTCTTCCAAGGCTTTGTTAACCCCGCCCGCAATGTCGCCGGATTGCTCGTCTATGCTTGTTAAAACGGCGCATGTTTTATAATCAAAACCGCCTCCTTCTTCTCCTCTGTAACCTATTTTTTTAATGGTTTCTCTTACAACAGAGGGAATATCAACATAGCATGACGATGAAATTTCGCCCGATACGAGAACCATGCCCGTTGTTGCCGTGGTTTCTGCTGCAACCCTTGATGCGGGGTCTTTTGTTAAAAACATATCTAAAATTGCGTCTGAAATTTGGTCGCAAACCTTATCAGGATGCCCTTCCGTAACGGACTCGGAAGTAAATAAAAAATTTTTTAAAGCCATTTATTAAATACTCTCCAATTCTTAATTAAACCAGTCAAAATGTTATATTAAAAAAAATATTTGGTCAAATTGTTTTTTTGGTATAAAATTATGCTGGACAAAAGTTTTAATTAAAGGTGAGTTATGGAATTAGCATATAAAAAGCAAAATTGCTGCGATTTATCCGAAAGTTTTATCGGCAAAGAAGCTGTCCTTGCGGGCTGGGCTTCCACCATAAGAGATTTGGGCGGGATTATTTTTGTTGAAGTAAGGGATAGAAGCGGGCTTTTTCAGGTCGTTGCCGACCCCAAAATTAACCCGCAGGTTTATGAAACTTTCCAAACCTTAAAATCGGAATATGTGATTCAAGTTAAAGGCAAGGTTTCAAAGCGCCCCGATGATACGGTTAACGAGAAACTTAAAACAGGGACGATTGAAATGTATCCTGACGAAATTAATGTTTTGTCCGCTTCAAAAACACTTCCTTTTGTTCTTGATGATGAATCGGTATCTGAAGATATCAGGCTTAAATACAGATATCTTGATTTAAGACGTGAAAAAACTCTTTCTAATTTAATTTTAAGGCATAAAATTGTTGCTGCCGTCAGGAACTATATGAACGGGCTTGATTTCCTTGAAATTGAAACTCCTGTTCTAATTAAAACAACTCCCGAAGGTGCAAGAGATTATCTTGTTCCAAGCAGAGTGCATGACGGGAAGTTTTATGCGCTTCCCCAATCCCCTCAAGTTTTTAAACAACTTTTGATGGTCGGAGGAATTGAAAAATATTATCAAATTGCAAAATGTTTCAGGGATGAGGATTTAAGAGCAGACAGGCAGCCTGAGTTTACGCAGATTGATATTGAAATGAGCTTTGTAAATCAGGATGATATAATTAAAATGACCGAAGGGCTTGTTAAAGAAGCTTTTAAGGCGGCCGGCGTTGAAATTAACCCTCCGTTTAAACGTTTAACTTGGCAAGAAGCAATGGACAGGTACGGCTCCGATAAGCCCGATACAAGATTTGGCTTAGAGCTTTTTGATGTAACTGACATTATGGCAGAGTCTACTTTTGAAGCTTTTAAGGGTGTTATAAATAATGGCGGCACGGTTCGTGCGATTAAAATTCCGGGCATTGCGCATTATTCAAGAAAAGAAATGGACGATGTAAGGAACCTCGCTATCAGCTTCGGGGCAAAGGGGCTTGCGTATATGGCGGTGAACGCGGACGGCAGC
>CAYUWO010000031.1:0-15671 GCA_964448535.1 uncultured Gammaproteobacteria bacterium
TTAAATTTTTTTAATAGCGGATGGGTTAAATTAAATTCGTTTCTGTGGGTTGCATAAACCCTAACCCCTTCGTCAAGGAGGTTTTTTATAAGTTCCCTTGCTATATCGGAAGTTGAAGCAAATATAAGAACATCTGATAATTTCTTCTTCATAATTTTAGATTATACAACACATATAGTGCGTAGTATAATTTTAACAATTTGACACACTGTCGGGTTTCATTATACAATCATATGTTATGTATGAAAATTTGGATATTATCATGATAGGTGCGAAAGCTCAATCAGGCTTTCGCCCGATGGGTTCTGTTCCCTTCGGGAAAGAAGTTTTGGAGGTTATAAAAATATATAATGGCTAATAAAAGAGTTTTAATATCAGGATATATCGGTTTTTCTAATTTTGGGGACGACCTTATGTTTGAGGCCCTTGTTAATCATCTTAAATCAATAGGGTGTAAGGTTTCCGCTCTCTGTACTTCTTGCCGAAACATTGCAAAAACGTACGGAATTAAAACGTATCACTATAAAAACCCTTCGGATATTTTATGCGCAATTAATTCCTCCGATATTTTAATTTCCGGCGGCGGAAACCTCATACAAAACGAAACAAGTAATTTTAGCCTGTTTTATTATCTTTTTATAATTTTGCTTGCCAAATTTGCGGGCAAAAAAATCATAATTTTTTCTCAGGGCATAGGTCCTGTTAGCGGTGCTTTTCAGACATGGCTTTCAAAATATATTTTAGGGCTTGTCGACATTATAACGGTTAGGGACAGTTATTCTCAAAGGCTCTTATCCCGCTGGGGAATTAACTCTTTTTATTCCTATGACGCTGCATGGGATATCCCCGTTATTCCCCCTGCTCCCGAAAAAGCAATCGGCATTCAAGTCAGAAAATATAACAAGCTTCATCCGGCTTTTTATGCCAATGTTGCAAAATATGTCGACATGTTCTTTCAGGATTTTGAAATCAGGATTTTTTCAATGCAAAATGATTATGATTTATCAGAGTGTTACAAGCTTGAAAAAATTATTAAATCAAGAAATATGATATTAAAAACTAAGGTTGTTCCGTACCAAAATCCTAAAAAAACCATTGAAGAATTTTCAAAATTAAAATTTCTTATCTCTATGCGCCTCCATGCAAATATTTTGGGCTTAAAATTCGGGATTAAAACTCTTCCTGTTTCATATAGCTCTAAAGTTAAAAATTTAGCCCATGAATTTGACATTGATTTTGTTGATCCCGCCAAAGACGTTAATCTTCATCCGATTTTGACTGCGTTAACCTCTGAAGAACAGTTCAATCTTAAAATTGATAATGCCAAAAAACGTAAGTTTGAATGGACTTATATTGATAACTTTATTGAAAAACAAGGAGCAAAACCATGATTATTCCGAGTATTGATTTAATGGGCGGAAAAGCTGTCCAGCTTAAGCAGGGCAAAGAAAAAGTTTTAGAAAGAGTTGATGTTATTGAGCTTGCCCGTTATTATGCCCGTTTTGGCGAACTTGCCGTTGTGGATTTAGACGCTGCAATGAACACAGGCAAAAACAATGAAGAAATCATAAAGCAGATTTGTAAAGTCGCAAAATGCCGTGTCGGGGGCGGAATCCGCACGGTTGAAAAAGCTAAAAGAATGATAGCAAACGGCGCCGAAAAAATTATAATAGGTACCGCCGCAGATGAAAACTTTCTCTCGAAACTCCCTAAAGACAGAGTTCTTGTTGCAATTGATTCCAGAAACGGAAAAATCACCGTGGACGGCTGGCAAACCGATACCGAGGTTTCGACCGTTTCCCATGTTAAAAGATTCGGCGATTTTTGCACGGGGTTTTTGTATACTATTGTTGAAAAAGAAGGCATGCTTCAAGGAACCGACATTAACGCTTTTCGTGAAATCAGAAAAATAACAAACAAACCTATAACTGCCGCAGGCGGGATATCTTCAATTGAAGAAATTAAAGAGCTTGATAAATTGAATATATCTTCGCAGCTCGGTATGGCAATATATACGGGCAAAATTAATCTTGAGGACGCATTTTTAGCTTGCCTTGATTTTTCTAAATCAGAAGATAATCTTATCCCTACGGTTGTTCAGGATGTATATACAAAACAAGTTCTCATGCTCGCATATTCAAATAAAGAATCGGTTCAAAAAACTCTCTCAACCGGAAATGCTGTATACTTCAGCCGTTCCAGAAAAGAGTTATGGTCAAAGGGCGCAACCTCGGGCAATATTCAAAAATTGCACAGTGCTAAATTTGACTGCGACGGCGATGCGCTTTTATATTATGTTGAACAAACCGGAAATGCTTGCCACTTAGGCAGATACAGCTGTTTTGAAGATAAGGAATTTACAATCCATGACCTGTATAAAGTTATATCCGAAAGAAAAGAAAAAATGCCCGAGGGTTCTTATACTACAAAACTTTTTAAGGATATTTTCTATTTAAAAAGAAAAATTATGGAAGAAGCGTTTGAAACGGTTAACTTTGAACAGGGCGACGGGCTCGGCTGGGAGGCTTCCGACCTGCTTTACCACCTCCTTGTTTTTCTTGCTGCAAACGGCACAACCACTAAAGACATAATAAATAATCTTGCATCAAGGGCGAAATAATTGAAGATAATAACTTTTAGCGATTTAAATAAGGATGAAATCAACAACGCTTTTTTTGCTGCGATTGATTATCAGTCTTTGCCTGAAATTGACGGAATAATAAATTCCGTTAAAATTGGCGGAAATAAGTCGCTTATCGAAATTTCTAACCAATTTTCGGACGGTAATTTTTCTTGCCCCGATGATTTTTTAGTTTCACAAAATGAAATTGAAGCTGCCTACGCCCGTGTTTCAAAAGACTTTATCACCAACATAACTTTTGCAAAAAACAACGTTCTTGAATTTGCAAAAAAACAGATGGATACTATTTCCGAATTTAAATTTGAAATTGAAGGCTCAACCATCGGACATAAGATTGTTCCCTTAAGAAAAACTCTCTCTTATGTGCCGGGGGGCAACTATCCGCTTCCCAGTTCCTGTGTTATGACAACTGTTCCGGCTAAGGTTGCGGGGGTTAAAGAGGTTTGTTTGACTTCTCCCAAAATCAAAGACGAAACCATTGTCGCCGCACATATATCCGGAGCGGATAAGATTTATAAATTAGGCGGCGCACAAGCTGTCAGCGCCTTTGCATACGGCACCGAAACCATCGAACCCGTTGATAAAATTGTCGGTCCCGGAAATCGTTATGTAACCTATGCAAAAAAATATGTTTTTGGCACAGTCGATATTGATTTTTTGGCAGGACCTTCAGAAGTCTTAATTATTGCTGATGAAACCGCCGATTCTTCGCTTGTCGCTGTTGATATGCTCGCTCAGTGCGAACATGACATTGACGCAAGAGCATATTTAATTACAAACTCTCTTGAATTTGCAAATTCTGTTTTAAAAAAAGCGGATGAGTTTCTCTCAAAGCTTAAAACCTCAAATATTGCGAAAGTTTCATTTTCAAAATCTTTTTGCGTAATTGTTGATAAAATTCAAGACGCATGCGAAATTTCAAACAAAAGGGCGCCCGAACATCTTGAAATTATGACAAAAGATGATAACGGGCTAATCCCTCTGCTTACAAATTTTGGCTCCCTTTTTATCGGGAAAAATTGCGCAGAGGTTTTTGGAGATTATGTTACGGGAACTAACCATGTTTTGCCCACAAACTTTGCTTCAAAATATACAGGCGGCTTGTCTGTTTTTGATTTTATTAAAATTTTAACTTACCAGAACATAAGCGAAAAGTATGCAAAAATTTTGTCCCCTGTATCTTCTTTTATAGCTCAAAGCGAAGGGCTTTTTGCGCATAAACTTGCCGCTGATTTAAGGAGCAAGCAAAATAATGTCTGATAAATTATTGGATAAAATTTTCCCCAAGTCTGTAAGAACGCAAATTCTTGCAAGAATTGTTACTCTTTACTTTGAATTTAAACGCCACTTTTATTATTGTAAAAATATAAATTATCCAAAATCTCAGTGTATATTTGCGCTTTGGCATGCTCATCAAGTCGGACTTTATGCGCTTGACGAACGCGAGAAAACAACCGTAATGATTTCCAATTCAAGCGACGGCGAAATTATTGCTCAAGCGGGCGCCGCCATGGGGCTAAATGTTGTAAGGGGTTCGCACAACAGAAAAGGCGCAGCCGCTACACTTGAGCTTATTGATGCAATTAAAGCCGGAAATAACGGCGCTCTTACAATTGACGGTCCGAGGGGTCCAAAACATATTGTCAAAAAAGGAATAATTGAAGTTGCCAGATTAACCGGCGTCCCGATTGTTCCTATGAGCTGGTACTCCCCTTCTCCCTTTTTGCTTAAGTTTAACACATGGGATGAGTTTCGTTTTCCTCTTAACTGCATAAGAATGAAAGCTTTGTACGGCGAACCCATATTTGTTCCTCCCGAATTATCCGAAAAGGAAACGGAAGATTACAGGTTAAAAGTCGAAATTGAGCTAAAAAATCTCTATAAAAAGCTTGTAGATGAGTTTAAAACTCTATAGCATAAAGTATGCCGATTTTATATTTCCCGCCTGCTTTTAATTTTATTTACCGATTCAATAAATTCATCCGCCTCCATTGTTTCTTTTTCAAGAAGCTCATGGGATAGAGAATCAAGAACATCCCGATTTTCTGTTAACAGGTTTAAAACCTTTGAATACTGTTCATCTACGATAGTTTTAACTTCTTCGTCTATAGTGTATGCGATTTGTTCGGAATAATCCCTCTGGTGCCCGAAATCACGCCCCATAAAAATATGTTCCTGAGATTTGCCGTATGTTAAATTGCCGAGTTTATCGCTCATGCCCCATGACATTACCATTTTTCTTGCAATTTCGGATACTTTTGATAAGTCAGAGGATGCGCCCGTTGATATATTTTCTTTGCCGTATACAACCTCCTCTGCGGCTCTGCCCCCGAGAGTAACTGCTATCTGACACAAAAGGTCGTTTTTAGAGGTGTGAACTCTCTCGTCTTTTGGTCTTGACCATGTTATGCCGAGCGCATACCCTCTTGGAATTATAGAAACTTTATGCAGTTCGTTTCTTGAATCTTCTAAAAGTACATTGATTAAAGCATGCCCCACTTCATGGTATGCCGTGGTTTCCTTGTCCTCATCGGTTAAAACTTTGCTTTTCTTTTCAATTCCGGCTTCAACTCTGTCAATGGAATTATCAATATCATCCATTGTAATATCATTTTTATTTTTTCTTGCGGCAAGAAGCGCGGCTTCATTCAGAAGGTTTCTTAAATCAGCCCCCGTAAAGCCCGAAGTGCGCTTCGCAAGAACTTTAAGGTCAACCGAGGGGTTCAGGACTTTATTTTTTGCATGCACTTTTAAAATATTTTCTCTGCCTTTAATATCGGGCAAGCTGATATAAATCTGCCTGTCAAATCTTCCGGGCCTTAAAAGTGCGGTGTCTAAAATATCGGGTCGGTTGGTTGCGGCGATGACAATAATATTTGTATTTTCGTCAAACCCGTCCATTTCAACAAGCAATTGATTTAACGTCTGTTCTCTTTCGTCATGTCCGCCCCCTAATCCGGCGCCTCTTTGACGCCCGACTGCATCAATTTCATCAATAAAAATTATACAGGGCTGATGTTTTTTTGCCTGATCAAATAAATCTCTTACACGGCTTGCGCCCACGCCGACAAACATCTCTACAAAATCGGAACCGGATATGGAAAAGAAAGGAACTCCGGCTTCTCCCGCAACAGCCTTTGCCATAAGGGTTTTACCGGTTCCGGGCGCCCCGACCAAAAGAACCCCTTTTGGAATTTTAGCACCGAGCTTAGTATATTTTTCGGGGCTTTTCAAAAAATCGACAATTTCTTCAAGTTCTTGTCTTTCTTCGTCAATTCCGGCTACATCATCAAAAGTTATCTTAACTTTTGATTCCTGAAGCAATTTCGCTCTGGATTTGCCGAAATTCATAGCCGCTGAACCGCCTTGCTGAATTCCTTTTAAAATAAAAATAATTATTATAATAAAAAATACAGGCAATAAAAACGAAGCCAGAGAAGAAAAAACCGAGCCTTCTTGCGGTTTTTTAACGTTTATGTCAACTTCGTGTTCATGTAAAAAATCGTATAAAGAATCACTGTCTGAAGGGATAGTAACTTTATATTGCAGGACCGGAACATTGGTTGTGCCGATAAGTGCGGATAAAATCTCATCGCTTTGGGTTTTGGGCTTTTGAGTTTGCGGCTCCCCTCCGTTTTGTGTTTTATCTATAGGAATTGCAAACAGAGTGTCTTTTGAAATAAGAACGCTTGATATTTCTCCCTGCTCAACTTTTGTTAAAAAATTTGAATAGGAAATTTCAGAAGTTGAAGTATTCGGACCTAAAAAAGCCATACTTATAATTATGGCGGCAATTATTGCTATTATTATATATACACCTACTGTCTGATTGTTTTTCATTGTGTCCCCTTATTAAAAATCAAAAGTATATTGCTATTATAGCAAAAGAATTATAAAATGTTAATTAACACTAATTAAGGTTATGACAAATGTCCCTCGCTTTTATTTCTTTAGGTTCAAATCATGGCGACAGGCTTTCAATTATCCAACAGGCGGTTAATTTTTTAAGCAAGGATAATTCAATAGAGCTTGCCGCAGCGTCATCTTTTTATGAAACGGAACCTTGGGGAAAGAAAAATCAGCCTTGGTTCGTTAATGCCGTTATTGCCGCAAGAACCGAATTATCTCCGGTTGAGCTTTTGAGGGTTTGTCAAGATATAGAATTGCGTTTGGGCAGAAACCGTCAGAAAGAAGAGCCTTGGGGCGAGCGCCCGATTGATATTGATATTTTATTTTACGATAATCTCATTATTTCAAACGAAATTTTGACAATTCCTCATTTATATGTTCACAAACGTGCTTTTGCGCTTGTGCCCATGCTTGAAATTAAAGCTAATTTTGTTCATCCCGTTCTTAATAAAACAATTGCACAGCTCCATGAAGAGTTGGAAGACCCTGAAGATGTATTTTTGTATGGCACTATAACAGGCTCCGGAGTTGAATAAATGAAAAATGTTGCCGTTATCGGCATGGGTCCTGCGGGCGCTTATTTTGCACTTAAGCTTTTAGAGTACGCAAGTAACCTTCAAATAACCGTATATGATTTTAACCCTCCGCTTTCAACAATAATTCCAACCGGAAATTTCAGATGTAATTTAACTTATATGGAGCCTGATTTTAAAGTTTTTGCTTCCAATTATTTAAGAGGGGAAAAGTTCCTCTATTCTGTTTTTTCAAGATACGGAGCGCTTGATACAATTTATGATTTTGAAAAAATAGGCATTAAGACGGTTGTTCAAAATGATTTAAGAGTTTTTCCCGAGTTTGGCGGCTCAAAATTTGTAAGAGATAAAATCTTATCCAAACTTAACGGAAATGTAACCTATAAAAAAGAAAAAGTTGAAATGCCGCTTAAAGGGTACGATTGTACCGTACTTGCCACGGGGCTAAAATATGGGGCAAATTTAGCCAAAAAATACGGGCACACTGTTATTCCTCTAAAACCCTCATTAACCGGTCTTAAAATTTTAGAAAAAGAATTTTCTTCTCTTGAGGGGGTGAGTTTCAACGGGTGCATTTTTACAAAAGACGGGGTTTCCGGTCCTTTTATTTATAAACTTTCTTCATATAACGCATACGCAAATTTTCCCTATAAAATAAATATTCCGCTTGTCAGCAGTTTAGATTTAAAAACCTTTGTAAGATTAAATCCTAAAAAATCCTTTAAAACTGCTCTTTCCGCTTTTATTCCAAAATCGCTTGCAAATTTTCTTGTAAAAGAAGATAAGCAGTGCGCAAATGTTTCAAATAAAGAAATTGAGGCAATGGAAACTTTGACTCTGACTGCAATTTCGGTTGATAACAAGGGGGAAATTGTTCATGCCGGCGGAGTTTCCCTTGATGAATTGGATAAAAACTATAAATCAAAAATTGTTCAAAATCTTTGGGTTATAGGCGAACTTGTAAATATTGACGGGTTTTGCGGCGGGTTCAATTTGCAAAATTGCTGGTCTGGTGCTGCTATTGCCGCAGAGGATGCTGCAAAAACTTTATCATAATATTAACCTGCGTTTGTTTAATTTTGCGCATTTTAAATAAAGCTTAAATTAAAATCAGCCGCCTTGTCTGTATTTTGCCCCTTGAAACGTGTCTTTTTGCTCCAGAAGCAATTCAATCTTATTTTGGGTTTCAAATTTGTTTTTTACCCATAAAGGCGCAATAAGTTCAGAAACAAGCCCTGTCCCCGCAGTTCTTTGAATGGTAGTATCGGGCGGCAGGATTTCTAAAAATTCGCATAAAATACTGCAGTATTCGTCCTCGTCTAAAAGCCTAAAAGAAGTGTTGTTGTATATATTTTCAAGCTCGCTCCCTTTTAAAACCGTCAAAACATGGAATTTTACCCCATCAACATGGAGCCCCGAAAGAACCCTTGCGGTTTCAAGCATATCCTTCCTTGTTTCATAGGGAAGCCCCAAAATAACATGCACACACACTTTTATCCCATAATTTTTGGCAAGCTTATAAGAATTGAGAAAACACTCAAAGTCATGCCCTCTGTTTATTAACTTTAAAGTTCTGTTATGTACGCTTTGGAGTCCAAATTCTATCCAAGGGTTAGGATATTCGGATATTAATTTAATTTTTTCTTCATTAACACAATCCGGTCTTGTTCCTATTGATATGCCGACTATTCTCTTATCGCAAAAAGCACTGTCATAAACCTCCTTAAGACGGCTTAGCGGGGCATAAGTGTTTGAAAATGCCTGAAAGTATGCCAAAAATTTTTTAGCATGAAATCTTTTTGGCAAGCCGCTTATTGCTGCGCTAATCTGGCTTTTAATATCTAAAGATGACGGATGAGCTTTGGAAAAGCTGCCTGATTCATCGCAAAAAACACACCCCTTTGACGAAATTGTACCGTCCCTGTTCGGACACGAAAAACCGGCGTCAAGTGTAATTTTATAAACTTTTGTACCGAATTTTTCGTTTAAATAGGCACTGAATTTATAGTATCTGTCCTTAGTTTTCGGATTCGTCATCTTGTTTTGGAGGGTAGGTGTAATGTTCACCGCACTTAGGGCAAACAACTTCCTGTTGTTTTCCGTTGCTTAAAGCGACAACTTCAAAAAGCTCTTTACAGCTTGAATTTAAACATCTGATAGCCCAGACAGGCCTTACGATTCTAGCCATTTATTTTCTCCGATAACTGTTCACATCTATATTTTATAATACAGATAATAAAATAGCAACAAATCTAAATTTTTGCTATAATATTCTTGCTGTTTTTATTTGTATAAGGAAGTTTTCATGAAGATTTTAATTTCAAACGATGACGGAATTGCCGCAATGGGGATAAAATCCCTGATTAAAACCTTGAGCAAAGAGCATGAGCTCTACGTTGTCGCACCTGACAGAGAAAGAAGCGCGGCGGGTCATTCTTTAACCCTTCATACGCCAATTAGGGTTGAGGAGCTGGATTCTCAATTCGGCGCAAAACGTGTTTGGGTTACATCGGGCACCCCGGGCGATTGCGTTAAAATTGGAATAAACGCAATCTTATCTAAAGAAGAACAGCCTGATATTGTTATATCCGGAATAAACCATGGTCCAAATCTCGGGATAGATATTTTATACTCGGGCACCGTAAGCTGTGCTATGGAAGGCGCTATGTTGGGCGTGCCCTCGATTGCCGTTAGCCTTGCGAGTATGACGCTTGATCAAACCTATTTTGACATTACGGCTAAATTCGTTGCAAAATTTTTGCGCAGAACCGAAAAAATAAATTTTCCCGAAAAAACAATTTTAAATATTAACACTCCCGCACTTGAAGAGTCTGATGTTGCGGGGATACAAATAACAAAGCTGGGTTCGAAAATGTTTACCGACGATTATGAAAAAAGGGCAGACCCTCGAGGCAAAACTTATTATTGGATGGCAGGCGAATTAACAACCGAACATGAGGACGATGGAACTGATATTGCAGCTGTCAGACATAATATGGTATCCATCACTCCGATTACTTACCAGATGACAAACAAGGCGATTATGGCAGACCTTGAAAGAGAATTTTGCAAAGACGGTGTTTGCGACTGGTGGGGCTATTCAAACAAGGCAAAAGAGGATTAGCTGATGGAAAAGCGCGCTTACATAAGTGTATTTGATAAAGAAGGGGTTGAAACCGCAGCAAAGAAACTGACAGAACTTGGCTACAAGATAATTTCAACCGGAAAGACTTTTGATTACCTTAAAGAAAAAGGTTTTAAGCCTGTTGAAAGTTCTGAAATTACGGGGTTTAGAGAGCTTTTATCCGGTAAAGTAAAATCGCTTCATCCTGAAATTTTTGCGGGAATTCTTGCGGGTAAAGAAGAAATTTCAAACCTCGGTTTTCCTCCGATATCGGTTGTCATAGTAAACCTTTATCCATTTGAATTGTATGCGGGCAAAGATATTGACACCGCAGCTTTATTAAACAATATTGATATAGGCGGTGCCGCATTATTAAGAGCGGGCGCCAAAAACTATGAAAATGTTGTTGTTATAACTGATAAAGCCGATTATGATATTGACTTTGATAATACAGATATAAAAACTCGGGAACAGCTTGCGCTTAAGGTTTTTCAAAAAACGTCAAACTATGATTCATTAATTTTTAAAACCCTTGCCCAAAACTTCGGCTTAAACTCTTTTGATTCTGATTTTATAAATTTCTCTTTGGAAAAGTCAAAAGAATTAAGATATGGTGAAAACCCTCATCAAACTGCCGCTTTATACGATTTCGGGCAAAAAACCCTTGATTATGAAGTTTTCGGTACAAAAGAGCTTTCATATAACAACATTCTTGATTCAACCGCCGCAATCAATATTATATCCGATTTTTTTGACGTGAATGCCGCAGTTATTGTCAAACATACAAATCCATGCGGTGCTGCGCTTGGCGAAACTTTAGAATCGGCTTGGGACAGAGCTCTCGATTGTGATCCTTTGAGCGCATTCGGGGGAATTGTTGCTTTCAGTAAAAAGGTTACCCCTCAAATTGCCTCAAAGCTCGCTTCGATGTTTTTAGAAGTGGTTATAGCACCCGATTTTGATGAGGACGCCCTAAAAAAATTAAAAACCAAGAAAAATTTAAGAATAATAAAGGTTAACACCCCGCTTGAAGATTACAAAACACTTATTCAAAGAGAAATTAAAATTACTCCCTTCGGCGCTCTTGTCCAAACTAAAGACTTAAAAGACTTTGAAGTTGACACCTTTAAAACAGTTACAAAAGAAAAACCGACTCAAGATATGATTGAAGATATGGTGTTCGGGTTTAAAATTGCAAAACATTTAAAATCTAACGCAATTGTTGTTGTAAAAGATTTAAAAACCGTGGGTATATGCGGCGGTCAAACAAGCAGGGTGGGGGCGGTTGAAATTGCTTTAGGAAGAGTTGCAGACGGCGCTAAAGATGCGATACTTGCAAGCGACGGCTTCTTTCCCGCAACGGATAATATTACCGTTGCGGCTCAGCATAGAATAAAAGGCATAATCCAGCCGGGGGGTTCCGTCAAAGATAGAGATGTTATAGAATTGGCGGATAAACTCGGCATTTGCATGGTTACAACGGGTGTAAGACATTTTAGGCACTAATAATGGCAGATAACAGCAAAAGGGCAATTTACGGTTTATCCGCAGGGCATTTTATCGCCGATTTGTACGCCTCGGCAATTATCCCCCTCTATCCTTTAATTGCCCGAAAGCTTGGCATAACTCTTGCGGGCATTAGCCTTATAATTTCAGCCGGACACCTTGTTTCATCCATGCTCCAGCCGCTTTTTGGTTTTTTCTCCGATAAAATTACTAAGCGTGCTTTTATGATTAACGGGCTTTTAATGGGCGCCGTTTTTATTCCGCTCACAATTGCCGCACCGACTCCGTTTTTATTGTGTTTGTTCCTTATGCTTGGGATGTGCGGAAATGCACTTTTTCACCCGCAAGTTACAAGCCTCGTTAAAACATTTTGTAATAACACTTCAAACGTAACTAAATATATGGGAATTTTTATGGGGCTTGGCACAATAGGATATTCTATGGGGCCTGTTATATCAACATTACTTGTCGGTAAATTCGGGAATAATTCCTTTTTTTATATAACCTTTGCGGGAATTTTAACCGCATTTGTTCTGTATTTTGCTGTTCCGAAAATTCCAAAAAGCGCAGTTATTAAAACAAGAGAAAGCTTCTTTGAAGTTATGGGTGCTATATTAAAAAATAAAACCTGCATGCTTTTAGTGTGGATTGCTATTGTAAAATCAGGAGTGAGCATAAGTTACGGAACATACATTCCTTTTATTTTAAAAGATTTCGGCTTTCACTTAAATGAAATCGGGCTTGTTATAGCCCTGTTTTACGCTTTAAGCGGGGTTGCCCTTATTGTAAGCTCAAAACTTGAAAATAAAATCGGTGCCGCAAATATAATCAGGCTTTCGTTTTTTACCGTGCTTCCGATTACTTTGTTATTTATCTTTCTTATGGAAATAAACCCGATTTTTGGAGTAATTATGTTTATAATCTCCGGCTTTTTTATATTCTTATCCGTTTCCGTTACTATCGTTGCTGCGCAAAAGATTGTGCCGGCGCATTCGGGGGTAATTTCGGGAGTTATGCAAGGCTTTTCTTGGGGAATAGGCGCTCTTTCTCTGGCGCCTTTAGGATGCTTGGCCGAGAAATTCGGTATCTTTTTTGTATTAATTGTTATGGCTGTTGTTGCTCTTTTAACCGGTGTTTTCTCTCTTACTGAAGATGTTAAGAATTCATTTGTTAAATAATGTTAACAAATATTAATCCGTATTTAATCTGAAAGTAAATTTTTAAAACGGATAATACTTTATTAATATGTAAGGGAAATAGGATTAATAAATAATTTAGGGAGTTTTATTATGTCTATAGGAGCAAAAGACAGAATTGACCTGTTGCTTGTACAAAAGTACGCAACACAAAAAGTGGATAATCCGGTTATTCAAAGTTCAATGATAAATCCGGAAAAAATGTATGAAGCAATGAACGATTATGCGCAAATGCATCTTGCCATGATTAATTTGCAGCATAATTTAAAAGAAACATGCACAAAAGCGATTTCATTAAATATTCAATACAGAAAATCAAGGAACTTGAAAAAGAAAGTGCCAAACGGGGTTAAGCCTAATGCAGCGCCCGTTACAAATCCGGTTCTTGCGGAATAATATACCTTTCGGTTTTATAACAAGGGTTTAAAACTTTTTATCCTTAATATAAAATTGTTGGTATGAAAAAAATTATTCTCGCATCAAATTCGCCAAGAAGAAAAGAAATCCTTGAAGGCGCAAAAGTTGAGTTTGATATATTAGTGTCAAACTGTAGAGAATATTGCCCTAAATATTTTGATATTAATCTTATTAAAAAAAACTCATACAACAAAGCACATGCCATCCTTGATAAAATATGCGCTCCGGCTCTTATAATAGGCGCTGACACAGTCGTTGTCATGGATAACTTATGTTTAATAAAGCCCAAAAATATTTTTGACGCCTTTTTTATGTTAAGAAAACTCTCAAATAGGACCCACTTTGTTTATACTTCGCATACCATTATTGATTCCCTGACTCAAAAAGCAATAACAGAAGTTTCAAAAAGCAGCGTAACTTTTAGGAAACTGAATTTTTTAGAAATTATAGAGTATATCTTAAAATATAACCCGCTTGATAAGGCGGGAAGCTACGGCATACAAGATTTTATACCAATGTCGGATATAAAAGCACCGGACAAAAAATCTTTTATATCAAAAATAGAGGGCAGCTATTTAAATATTGTCGGGTTTGATATCGAGCTTGTTTTAAAAATGTTTTCAAATTTTTAAATTGCACTTTTTTTATTTGTGTAGTTAAATAGTAAAACCAATAGTCAGGATAAGGAAGATTAAAAGCGTGATAAAGATTTTCAAAACTCAGAATGATAAATCGCTTAAAGAGCTTTCTTTAAATGAGGCGGAATCGGGTTCATGGTTTAACCTTGTCGCCCCTACGTATGAAGAAATCCAAAAGGTTTCTTTAATTCTTGATTTGGAAGAAGATTTTTTGAGGAATTCTTTAGACGCTGACGAGCTCTCCCGCACCGAATTCGAAAACGGAAATTTGCTCGTAATTACAAATATTCCAATAGTAGACGATGAAAAAAACTTTGACACACTGCCATTAGGCCTTGTTTTTACGCATGAGGGGGTTATTACGGTTTGCGCTAAAGAAAATAAAATCATAAGCTCATTTAACTCGGACACCTCAAAATTTTTTGATACGAGAAATAAGACAAGCTTTATGCTGAGTGTCTTTTTTAGAACGGCAAAATTTTATTTAAGATATTTAAAAATTATAAACAAGCAAACTGAGGAAATAGAAGATTCCCTTAGGAAAACAACCAACAATAAAGCGCTGTTTAAGCTTATCGAGGCGCAAAAATCTCTGGTTTATTTTACAACTGCGCTCAAGGATAACAGGGTTGTGCTTGAAAAAATATTAAAATCAATTAATGCACAAAATATGAAAAGCCTTTTAAAATTTGATGAAGATGACATTGACATGCTTGAAGATGTCATTATTGAAACAAGACAGGCAGAAGAAATGGTTGAAATGCACAGAAACATTTTAGAGAGCATGATGGACGGCTTTGCTTCAATCATTAATAATAACGTCAATCAGGTCATGAAATTTTTGGCGGCAATTACGATTATTCTCTCTATTCCAACCATGCTTGGCAGTTTTTGGGGAATGAACGTCAATTTGCCCTTTGCAAATAATTCTCACGGTTTCGCTTATGTAATTGCCCTGTCGACACTTTGCGCAGTGGGAGCCGCAGTATTTTTCGGTAAAAAAGGTCTGCTCTGAATTACCCTATTCCGTAAGGGTCAACAAACTGCACTCCGAATTTAACCCTGAATACATACTTAACGGTGTCTGATTGGATATCAAACATCATTTGATTAAAATAATCAAATGCTTTTTTCTTATATTCAAGTAAGGGGTCTTTTTGTCCGTATGCCACAAGCCCGATTGAATCTTTGAGGTCGTCAATATTATTCAGGTGGTCAATCCATTTTTGATCAGCCACATGCAAAAGGATATCTCTTTCGATATGGCGCATAATATTATTCTCTGAGAAGGGAGTTTGCGGCTCGTCAATATTTCCGTATTCAAGGGCGACATTGTTAAATAGTTCAACTGTTTCAATTTCATGGTTTTTGTACGATTGGACAGCCTCCCTTTTAATTAAATCCAGCATATCCGAATATCTTAATTTTTTAAGGGCTTGAGCATTAATTTTATCGGTTAATTTTGGAAATACGGTATGAATTTCCGTTACCAAAAGTTTAATATCATCGTCAACATACTCGGCAGGCGACATGTGGCTTGAAACGTATTGCGCCAGTATTCTTTCGGATTCTTTTTCTATCATATACAATATATCTTCCTGCAAAGAAGCATTTGAGAGTACTTTTTTTCTTTGATTATAGAATTTCTCTCTTTGAATATTTATAACATCGTCATATTCTAGGACTGATTTTCTTATATCAAAGTTT